>JAABRU010000270.1 GCA_011390755.1 Desulfobacteraceae bacterium
TTTGCATTATTTCCCGGAACAGACCGGTTTTTCCTTACCTGTGCCCTTATATTATGCGGATAATCTCTTTATCCTGCTTTCATCTCTGTTCGGAAATGTTTCCGAACAAGCTCACATAGGTCCGCAGGGAAAAGGGGGTATCCGAGGCCGCATAAAAACTGTGCCGCACATCCCGGCCCGTGAGAATCACATCGCTATTCTGCGTCAGCACAAAAAAGGCCATCCGGTCTCTGCTGTCTGTGAATCCGTCCGAATCCGAATCCGCAGATATATCCGGCACACCGTCTCCGTTAATATCTATGCCAAAGGCACTGCTGCTTTCCGCTTTTTCCGGGCAGCCGGCTGTTTCGGTGCTGCCGGTTTTCACTGTCCGTATTCCTGTGCCCCTGCTGTCATACATGGTGGCCGGGGTTCCGGAAGGGCCGTCTGTGAGAAAGATTTCCGCATTCCGGCTGTCATGAACAAGCACGCAGCCGAAGAGACGGCAGCCCCAGTCATCTTCAAAATTCCATTCCTTTGCCGGGCACGGGGCGGAGAAAAGGATGAGGATGAGAAAAGAAAGGATATAAGGGAGCATGTTTTATTCCCCCCTTTTCAGCGGAAAGATGAGCTGCATGTCGGAAAAACCGGGTATTTTCCGCTTTTTCCGGGTTTCCAGGTACAACTGCGCGGTATAGGTTCCGGCCGCAAGTTTTTCGTTCTGCTCTGCCAGGTTGATCCGGTGTTTCCGGGTCTGATTTTCCAGAATCACCAGGTCTTCCACGGTAAATCTGAATGCCTCCTTCCCGTCTTTGTCCAGGACTTTCAGTTCACCAAAGAGACGGCCATGGGCCGGGCCTTTGTTTTCCAGTGTCAGCACAAGTCCGGGTTCGTCTTTGACAGACCAGGCGATTTCCGAGCCGGTGATACGGATTTCCGGCAGTGCGGGCGGAATGGTCAGATAATACAGGGAGGCCACCTGATAGGAATTCCAGAACCCCGATTCCTTACGCTCACTCACGGGCGGAGGCATGGTCTGTATGAGCAGGGAGGAGCGGAAATCCCCTTCGGAGGCCACTGTGACCGGCACGGCAAAATCCACCCGGATTTCTTTGGCCTGTCCCGGATTGAGCAGCAGGGTGCCGGGGCTGAAACTGATCCATTCGGACGCGGATCGGGGGTCTGTTCCCGGAGCCGAAAGTTTCAGTCCCCCTTCTTCATCCAGGGTAAAATCCGCCAGTCCGATATTCAGGCGCAGCCGGTTTTTTTTGCTCATATTGGCCACTTTCACGGTCTGCCGGTAGCGGTTGCCGGGCGTGATTTCCATTTCCGTATGGGTGGGGGTAACGGCCAGACCGAAACCCCATCCCGCGGAAGGGAAGAAAAGGGAAAACATAAGAATCAGAAAGAGTGTTTTTTTCATGTGAAACCCCGTTTTTTTAATGGTTAATGTGTAATGGTCAGCCCGTTCCCGGGATCTGCCCCAATGGCGTTACGCAAAGGAAAGCCCCGAAGGGGCGGATTGATAAAAAAAGTGTCAGGTGAAAAAGTGTCAGGTGTCAGGTGTCCAGGAGTGCAAAAATTGCATTTTTGCCGGAGCCCTTTCAGGACTTTCAACGAGTCATCATTCACCATTCATAATTCACCATTCACCATTCATAATTCATCATTCACAAAGGGCGGATTATGTATCCGGATCATTTTCCAATGCGCCCTTTCAGGGCTTGGATTATATTTTATTCAATTTTCCCAGGGCTTTGCCCTGGGCTATACCAATGCGCCCTTTCAGGGCTTTCCCAAATTTGCCCCGGAGGGGCATGATGTTTGCAGAAAATATCAGTTCCGGATATGTTCACATGCCGCTCCTGACGGAGCTTTTCTGTTCCGGGAACTGCTCCGGCTACAAACATACCGTCCCTCCGGGACTTGACCCTGTTCCCGGGCGTACGCCCGGGAACGGGTTAAGGGGTTATCAGGTAAATTCTCAGGGATTGTAAATGGTATAAATCACCTGGGCCCAGATTTGACCGGTTCCCATGCTCAGGTCATAGGTGCCGATAAGGCCGTAGGTATTGGTGATCTGGGCCGACTGGGTGGCAATGGTTCCCAACGAAGCGGCTGTGAGCTGCCCCCCGTCCATGACTTTGGCAAATGTGGTGGAAAAATTATCCAGATTGGTAAACCCACCGGGATTCACTGCCCCGCCGCCGCCGCTGGGATCCTGGCTGTTGGCTCCCCAGCTGATGGTGGTTACACCGTCGGTAATGCTTCCGGAACCGCCGTCCACAGCAATGGCATAGGAAATATCGGCCAGGGTCAGGGTGGAACCGAAAGTACCGCCTGTACTTATCAGGGATGACCAGGCATAGATATCAAACACACAGTTGGAGGCCACATAAAAACTGTGTTCAATACCGCCTGGGTCCAGGGTAACGTCCGTGCTGTCATCAATCAGGAAGGGGGTAAAGGAATCCATAATGCTCAGATAGCCGTCCGAATCCGTATCCGTGAAAAAAGGCCCGGCTCCGGAAGGGGAACTGACCACACTCATCATCAGTCCCATATCCGCGGTAACGGTGCTCGGATCCGTAATGGGGTTCAGGGTTCCGGTAATCAGCGGGGTGCCTTCCGCACCGGGGTCCAGATCCGTGGCCTGGGTACCCGGACTTGCAGGATCAACAAGAAATACATCCCGCACCTGGGGCGCATTGGCATAACTGTCATCCGCGCCCCACACATAGACCTGACCGCCCACCTGGATGAGCACGTCATCATAAATGTCGGCCGAAGCCGGGGTAAAACACAGGGCCGCCAGGGCCGCTGCCATTGCCATGATTTTGAATCTCTTCATTTTTTTTCTCCTTTTTCTTGTGTTTGTCCGGACCTGTTCCGGACGGTCTGTTTTCCACCTGTGCCGGTAATTTTTTTTACGGGCACCATAACACTCTGCATATCAGATCAATTCTGTTTTCTGCATCCCTCCTTTCTTTGGGGTTGGAAGATTTTCAACCTGTTCCCGGGTTCTGCGTGGGAACGGGTCAGCTTCCCCGGGAGTGCCAAACTTACAGTTTGGCCTGTGCACAGACAGGCCAAACTGTAAGTTTGGCACTCCTTTCTGTCCTGACACTCCTTCTTCCTGTTGTCCTACATCAGATCAAACAGCCGGAATTCCTCTGCCTTGCGGTAAAGGGTACTGCGACTGCAGCCCAGCAGACGCGCGGCCGCGGACCGGTTCCACCCGCTTTCCTTCAGAGCACCGAGCACATTATCCCTTGTCAGTTTTTTCAGATCCGGCATATCTGCCGAATTCACACCCTCCCCGAATCCCGCGGGAATATCCCGCCGGGTGATGGTATCTGTCCGGCAGACAGTGGCTGTGTATTCCATCAGATTTTTCAGCTGCCGCACATTGCCGGGCCAGAGATAATCTGTCAGAATATCACAGACATCATCTGAAATCCGGATACCCGGTTTATAACTGCGGACAAAATAATCCGCGAGCAGGGGAATATCCCCGGCCCGTTCCCGCAGGGGCGGCACACGGATGGTCACCCCCCGCAGACGGAAGGCCAGATCCTCCCGGAAGCGTCCTTCCCGGATCAGTTCATACATGTCCGTACTGACCGCGGAAACAAGACGGAAATCCGATTTCCGGCTCACGCGGTCCCCGATCCGGGTGAATTCCCGGTTGTCAACCGCACGCAGGAATTTGGACTGGATATGCATGGGAATATCCGCGATATCATCCAGAAAAACCGTTCCGCGGTCCGCGGATTCAAATAAACCGGGACGGTCCTGCCCGGCCCCGGTAAAGGCCCCTTTGGCATACCCGAAGAGATGGGTCTCCATCAGACTTTCGGGAATCTCATTGCAGGAAATCCGCACAAAGGGACCGTCCGCACGGGGACCTGCGCTGTGCAGGGCGCGGGCCAGCAGCTCTTTCCCGGTTCCGGTTTCCCCGGAAATCATCACACTGACCTCCGAAGCCGCAAACTGCCGGATCTGTTCCAGAACTTTCCGCATGGCCGCTCCCGCCCCCACGATTCCCTCTGCCAAAAAAAACTGTTCTTCCTGCATAACTTTTTTTATCTCCTTCTTCCGGGAATCTCTTTCAGGCATATGCCCGAAAACACCGGGAAGCCCCCCTCTGCCTATTTCACAGGCAACTGATGTCTGAAGCATACTCCTTCCTCCTTCTCTTCCACTTTTTACATACGGTTCGCTTCCATCCTTCCAAACTGTTATTATACAGAGCAAAATGTATGCCGGAGCGGAAAAAAATATTTAAATAACTGAATTAATTACAGACAAAAAATCAGGAAGAATGATACAGTAAATGAATGGTATTCAAAAGTGTCCCAATCGAACAAAATGTAGCAATACAAAATGTCTCATTAGAACAGTAGCGGAAGGGGAGGGGGGGCAGGTTTGGGGGATTGAGGAGTGCCAGACTTACAGTCTGGCCTGTGCGCAGACAGGCCAGACTGTAAGTCTGGCACTCCTCCTTTTGTCGGGGGTGTGCCCACCCCGACCTGCCTGTGGCAGGTTTTTTTTAAAAGGATAAAAAAACGCCGGACATTCTCCTGATATGGCAAAAGCGGAGAACGACCGGCGTAAGACAGGCAGGGGTCTGAGCGGTTTTTACAAAGTGCGGGCGCACCTCCGGGAGTGAGACGCACTGATTCTTATGGAAAAATCAGGAATTATTTTTGAAATATCTGCGAAGTTCATAAAGACCTCCTTTTTCGGAAGAATATGCCAAATCATCAGATAAATAATTTCTCTGTCAATAATTGAAAAGTATCTGTTTCCGAAGCCTTTTTATCGAAAGTGATTGTGGTTTCGCAGCCATAAGATTTATTGGTTTCGCCCAACAGTGCATCGGAAAAATCAGCTTTCCCGATGCGATAGGTTTTCAGAGCAGCCCGTGCGCTTTCCGGTTTTTCGACAGAAAATTGGCGGGTTTCAAGAATGAGTTTCAGAGTTTCTGCAACCTGTTCCCGTTTGTAACGATAAGCACTTTCCAGCACCCATACCAGTTCGCACAGTACAATATGACTGATGTAACAGTTTGATTCATCAGTACATTTCTGTTTCAGGAATCGGGAAACCAGAGGGGACTGAACCGGATCATCCTGTACAATATAGCGAATCAGGATATTCGTATCAAGACCTAACATACTGCGCTGCCCCGACTGCGGATCACAGCGTTCATCTCCTCAATTGTCACAGGCACCGACGGGGGCTTCAGAAATCCTTCCAGTTCGGAAATATTACGGGTTATCTGACCGTCCTGCCCGACAATGGCAATGACAATTTCCACATTTCTGCCAATCAGATTTCTGAATTCAGGCAGATATAATATTTCCGAATCTATCTGCTTTTTTATTCTCAATGTCTGCATTGCGGTTTCTCCTTATTTCCGGTTTTCATATTTCACGCTATCCGTGAGTGAAATTAACTGATTTTTATGGAAAAATCAAGGAATATCTTTAAAATATCCGAAGACGGACTCATGCACCTCCCTGCCATCAGGCAAAAATTTCCTGATATTTCATGCCGCCGATGCCGTCTGTGTCTCTTCTTGGCATAACCAAAAGATAATATCCGTAATCCAAAAGAATATCAGTACCTTTGTTGCCTGCAAATTCTATCAGTTCATCCTCCCTGTCCTCATCTTCGGGAGCAGTGATATTAATCCACAAATCATTCGGGTTTTCAGGACTTTCTGCGACACTTAAAAATTCCGTTTCAGGAAATTTTTCTCTGATCGCATTATAAAATTCCAGAATAAGTTCTTTCTGCTTGAAATTCATCCTCATTTTCCGACCTCCTTTTCTATCAGTTCAATCATCTCTTTTATCCGGGAAAGCCATTTTCCGGCTCTTTTTCTGCTGACATTCTCACATGAATAATCCGCTTTGTTCCTGACAAGCTGCATATCATATAGATAACTTTTCAGTTTTGCCGGATAAATTTTCCTGCGTCTGACAAGTTCCCCGCTGAAATCCGCCTGCACCTGCCCGTGATCAATCTTATCCCGTTTTATTCCCTGACAGGCAAGGGCGGCAATCGCCGCGTGCAGCGCGGCATAATATGCCCGGTTCGCACAGGCATTGTAAAGTCCGCTGTCAAAGCACACCTGCGCGGCTGTGAGATTTTCTTCGGCCTTATCAAAAAATGTGTTTTTCATATCCTTTCCCCGTTTCCTTAAGACTCCCCTTCCTTGAGGGAGGGGCTGGGGGAGGGTGAAAACTGCTTTTAATTACAGATAGTTGTTTCCCCCTCCCCCAACCCCTCCCACCGGGGGAGGGGGATTTTTTTCTCGTTCCCGGGTGCATCTCCCTGTCATCATGCAAAAATTTCCTGATATTTCATGCCACCGATGCCGTCTGTGTTCCGTCTTGTCATAATGGTAATATAGTATCCGTAATCAAGGAGAATATCGGATGTTTTATCTGATGCAAATGCAATCAGTTCCTCTTCTTTGTCCTCATCTTCAAGAGCGGTAATATTAATCCATAAATCTGCCGGATTTTCCGGACCTTCGGTAACACTGACAAATTCCGTCTCCGGGAATTTCTCTTTCATTTCCTTAAAAAAATTCCGGACAAGTTCCTTCTGTTTGAAATTTATCATTTTAAAATCTCCTTTTCAATATAAGCTGTGAACTCTTTCAGCATGGAAAGTCTTCTGCTGACTCTCTTTCTGCTGACATTTTCACTGCTGTAATCCGCCTGATTCCTGACAAACTGCAGATCAGGCAGGTATGATCTGAATTTTGCCGGATAAATTTTCCTGCGTCTGACAAGTTCCCCGCTGAAATCCGCCTGCACCTGCCCGTGATCAATCTTATCCCGTTTTATTCCCTGACAGGCAAGGGTGGCAATCGCCGCGTGCAGCGCGGCATAATATGCCCGGTTCGCACAGGCATTGTAAAGCCCGCTGTCAAAGCACACCTGCGCGGCTGTGAGATTTTCTTCGGCCTTATCAAAAAATGTGTTTTTCATATCCTTTCCCCGTTTCCTTAAGACTCCCCTCCCACCGGGGAGGGGGATTTTTGCTTAACTTAATGCCATTGGGGCTCTGCCTGGGAACACAAAGAAAAGCCCCGAAGGGACGGATTGATAAAAAAAGTGTCAGGTGAAAAGTGTCAGGTGTCAGGTGTCCAGGTGTCCAGGTGTCAGGTGTCAGGTGTCAGGTGTCAGGTGTCAGGTGTCAGGTGTCAGGTGTCAGGTGTCCAGGTGTCAGGTGTCAGGTGTCAGGTGTCAGGTGTCAGGTGTCAGGTGTCCCGGAGTGCAAAAATTGCATTTTTGCCGGAGCCCTTTCAGGGTTTTCAAAAATGCCTTTTCCTTAACTTAATGGCATTGACGCTCCGCATCCTGTATAAAAAGCCTTTCAGGCTTCGTTGTGAATGCATATCATGTCCGTTTATATGAAAGTCTTTTACAACTCGTTACGGGGCTCTGCCCCGTAACGCATTTTTCCGGGGCTCCGCCCCGTACACAGTATGAGGCGGAGCCTCACCTCCGGTGTTACGGGGCGGCGCCCCGTAACGAGTCCGGGTTGAAGCTTTCATGCTTCGTTGTGACCCTGCGGTCATGGCCGTTTATATGAAAGTGTCTGCGAAAAACCGGCCTCCGCCTTAATTTTCGCACTCCGCGCAGCTTTCATGCTTCGCTGTGAGTCACGGCTCATGGCGGTTTATATGAAAGTCCTTCTGTAGAGACGCACGGCGTGCGTCTCTCTGCGGTGTGCGTCTTCTGCAGAGACGCACACCGTGCGTCTCTACGGTATGGCACTTTCATGTTTCGCTGTGAGTCACGGCTCATGTCCGTTTATATGAAAGTCCTTCTGTAGAGACGCACGCCGCGCGACTTT
>JAABRU010000271.1 GCA_011390755.1 Desulfobacteraceae bacterium
AAGAAAAGACATATTTCAGTAAAATGTTTCCGAACAGACAGACAGACTCAGAAAGGGGGTTGAAACACGGTTTTCTCAAAACAGAATGCTGTATAAATTCAGCATAATAATGTTTCCGAAAAGGCTCAAAAGGTGGTATTCTGATATGAGGTGTAAGAAGGAAAAATATGGCAATCCGCAGATTCTCTTCCCGTATCGAAAGGTTTTATGTCCCGTAGGGACAGCAGAAAATAGCCCGGCAGTTTACTGCCGGGATCGGGATGCCATATTTAAATCAGTCCCATAGGGACGACAGAACTCATTGAATATGTTTGTTTTTTCTGCCGTCCCTACGGGACTTTGATGTATTTGTTCACTTGTCCCGGCATTAAAATGCCGGGCTATTCTCTGACACCCCTGCGGGGTTATAATTTGTAGAGACGCACGGCAGTGCGTCTCTACGGTGTATTTTCATCATTCTATGTTGGATTTATGTCGCATCAATCTGTCGAAAAAATACTAAAAGCATACTTTGTCAAAATAACAGGCGAATCGGCTCCATTCTCTCACAGTCTTTCATACATCGCAAAAAAGGCAAAAATTTATGAGCATTTTACAGAAGATCAAAAAAGTTTTTTGGATATGCTCGAACCAATGAACATTGAATGCAGATATCCAACTCAGAAAGACCAATTGCTGAAAAGTCTGACGGAAGAAAAATGCAGAGAGATTTTGGATAAATCAAAGGAATTACAGCTATGGATAAAGCAGAAGCTATACTGAAGCTGAAAAGATACAAAACACTGCTGTTAAAAGAGATGGTATTTGAGAAAATGATTTTATTCGGGTCTTATGCCAAAGACACCCAGAAAGAAGACAGTGATGTTGATGTGGCAATTATTGTAGATAAAATACAAGGCGATTATTTTTCAACAAGACCTCTGCTGTGGAGAATAAGAAGAGAAGTAGATGACAGAATTGAACCTGTTATTATAGATAAAAGTAATGATCAAAGCGGCTTTTTAAAAGAGATAACAAAAGATGGTATTCTGATATGAGTTTTATGAAGGAAAAATATGACAATCCGCAGATTCTCTTCCCGTATTGAAAGACTTGATACGGAATTTCTGGCAAAATCCCTGAAAGGCGCATCAAAGTACTTCCGCATAGCCGGTTACTTCCGCAGTTCCATCTTTGAACTGGTCGGGGAAGAAATTTCACAGATACCCGAAGTAAAAATTATCTGCAATTCCGAACTGGATATGGCGGATTTCCAGGTGGCCACGGGCCGCAATACCGCCCTTAAGGAACGATGGAACCAGGTGGATGTTGCGGCCGAAGCTTTGCTCAAAAAAGACCGGTATCAGATTCTCGACAGACTGCTGCAGTCGGGTAACGTGGAAATCCGGGTGGTTCCGAAAGAACGGCTCTTTCTGCACGGGAAAGCGGGCGTCATTTATTATCCTGACGGCAGCCGCAAAGCATTTATCGGATCCGTCAACGAGACCAAAAGCGCATTTACCCACAACTATGAACTGTTATGGCAGGACGATGACACAGAGAGCGCAGACTGGGTGGAAGATGAATTTCATGCGCTCTGGAAAGAAGGTGTGCCGCTTCCGGAAACCATTATAGCGGAAATCTCCCGCGTGGCCCGGCGGCGGGAAGTGACCGTTGATGTACTGAAGCCCGCAGATATTCCGGGGGCCGCCCTGGCAGAAGCACCGATTTACCGGGGCGGGGAACAGCTACAGCCCTGGCAGCGTTCCTTTGTCACCCTGTTTCTGGAGCATCGTGAAATTTATGGAAAAGCCCGGCTGCTTCTGGCCGATGAGGTAGGCGTGGGAAAGACCCTTTCCATGGCAGCCGGCGCACTGGTAAGCGCACTGCTCAACGACGGCCCTGTCCTGATTCTTGCCCCTTCCACCCTTATATTGCAATGGCAGATCGAAATGACGGACCGGCTGGGCATTCCCACAGCAGTCTGGTCTTCCCAAAAAAAAGTATGGCTCGGCGTAAAGGGGCAGATACTTTCCCCCCGCGGTGATTGTGCATCCATCAGAAAATGCCCCTATCGCATCGGGATTGTTTCCACAGGTCTTGTCATGCACCAGCGGGAGGATGGAAACTTTATCCGGGAAGCCGGTCTGCTCCTGAAAAAAAAATTCGGAACAGTTATCCTTGATGAAGCCCATAAGGCACGCGCAAAAGGCGGTCTGGGTAACAAAGCACGGGAAGCAAACAACCTGCTTGCCTTTATGCTGCAAATGGCAAAGCGGACCCGGCACCTGATACTGGGTACAGCAACCCCCATACAGACAGATGTACGGGAACTTTGGGACCTCCTGGAAATAATAAACAGCGGGGCAGAGTTTGTGCTGGGCGATAAACTGTCTCTGTGGCGGGATTTCGATCATGCCATCCGGATTGTAAGCGGTAAAGAACAAACTGATACCGCAGACCGGGTGTGGGAATTACTGCGCAATCCCCTCCCTCCTGCAAACGAGCATGATGTTATTTCCCGTATCCGGGACAATCTGGGAATCGGCCCTGATGACTTTTACTGCGTCCATAAATATGATGACCTGGAATATATCGTAAAGGATATGTGGCTTTCAGAATGTCTGGGCAGTGACTTCTTCCGCCGGTATAATCCGGTACTGCGCCATGTTGTTTTCCGCAGGCGCAGGCAGCTTGAGGATGAGGGACTTATGGAGCGCGTGGGGGTCAATACCCATCCCATGCCGGAAAATCAGGCCCTCTACCAGTCACGTTTTGTTGATCTCGGTATCAGAACCAACACCCCCTTTGCAGTGGCCTATGAAAAAGCAGAAGCGTTTTCCCGGCTTCTGCATAAACGCACCCCTTCGGCCGGTTTTATGAAGACCCTGATGCTCCAGCGCATCTGCTCCAGTTTTGCCTCCGGATTAAAAACAGCCCGGCGGATGTTAAAGCATACGATCTCCAATGAAGATGAAGATACCATAGATTCTGTTGAACATATTTTAACCCAGATGACACCGGAAGAGATCGCCTGTCTCCGGGAAATTGAGAACCAGTTATCAAGACCCGAAGCCAGGGATTCAAAGCTGGATACTGTAAAATGGTTTTTACATGAATTCCGCACAGACGGGAAAACCTGGCTGGAACATGGCTGCATTATCTTCAGTCAGTATTATGATACCGCGGAATGGATCGCAGGCGAACTGGCAAAATCATTGAAAAATGAGGTAGTGGCTGTCTATGCGGGCGCGGGGAAAAGCGGTTTATATCGGAACGAGCAGTTCAATACTGTGGAGCGGGAAACAATAAAATCGGCTGTCAGAACCCGTGAAATACGCCTTGTCGTGGCTACCGATGCTGCCTGTGAAGGACTTAATCTCCAGACCCTGGGAACCCTCATCAACATTGACCTGCCCTGGAACCCTTCCCGGCTTGAACAGCGTCTGGGGCGGATCAAACGCTTCGGACAGGCAAGGAAATATGTGGATATGCTCAACCTTGTGTACCATGAAACCCAGGATGAAAAAATCTATACCGTTCTCTCGGAACGATTTCAGGATACCTATGATATATTCGGCAGCCTGCCGGATACCATTGAAGATGACTGGATTGAAGAAGCCGAGAATATGCAGGAAAGGATGGACAGCTATATTCATGAGCGGAAAAATGCACAAAATGCATTCTCGGTAAAATACCGCAGCTCCCTTGACCCGGAAGCCAATAAATGGGAGATGTGCGCAGAAGTTTTGTCGCGAAAGAATATTGTGGATGTCTTAAGTGA
This sequence comes from Desulfobacteraceae bacterium, assembly GCA_011390755.1. Lineage (GTDB taxonomy): Bacteria > Desulfobacterota > Desulfobacteria > Desulfobacterales > Desulfococcaceae > JAABRU01. The sequence continues at coordinate 3,764 of JAABRU010000271.1, forward strand.
GCCGTGGGCATAGGAATTGACAGAAAATTCACCGCTGAAAACGGCGATGCCCACTTTTTTATCCACGGATTCCGGGTCGAAAAGTTTCCGGGGGAGTGCAAAAACTGTATTTTTGCATGGACTAAAGGAGTGCAAAAACTGTATTTTTGCATATAACCGGGAGATGCGGCGGTGCAAAAATACAATTTTTGCACTCCGGGACAACCGTAAAACCGTATCCGGGGGAAACTTTCCGATCTGCTGCATTTGAATTAACACTGTAATGTAACATTGTCTTTGAGAAAGGAGTGCGAAAATTATTTTTCGCCCGCGCTCCGAAGGAGCGTGGGCGAAAGACCGCTCCGCCCAACTTTCGCACTCCGGGTTTCTCTGAATAAAATACCGGATATAATCAGCATGAAACAATTTTCTCAAAGGGTATGTTACATTACAAATTAACACTATATCGGCAAGATTATCAAATGGGACCGGTATTATTGTATGGATACTGTCAGAATGAAAAAATTTATTACATTATTGATCCTGGGATCTGCCCTGCTCATTGCCGTGCAGTATTTCAGACTATCGGGCTACGGACTTCCCGCCCCGGATTTACCTGAAAAAATTTCCGTTTTGGGAACAATCGGGCCTTCGGATTATGTCCTGACAGCAGAGGGAAAAAAACTCCCTTTGCCGGTACTGCGCGGCAAGGTTGTTTTTCTCTGCTTCTGGGCTACCTGGTGCCCGCCCTGCCGGGCTGAAATGCCTTTTTTGCAGAAACTTTTTCATGCCCTGAAGGAAGAAAAGAATATCATCTTTCTGATGGTTTCCCATGAAGAAAAGGAAACCCTGTATGCATTTATGAAAAAAGAGGGATATGATCTGCCAATCTACCGTGCCGACAGCACCCTGGCAGACAGTCTGCAGGTGGACGCGGTCCCCACTGTTTTTATTATCGATCCCAAAGGAAATATTGTTCTGCGTCACAACGGGGCCGCGCGCTGGGATGATGCATCCTGTATCGCTTTTCTGAAAAAACTGGCATCCGGCTGAAATTTTTTCCGGTAACGTCTGTTATTGTAAGGCAGTTCCCGGATATCAACCAGCATTGCAGAATATTATTTTTTTAAGCGACAAAACGCTTAGGCGATTTCCAAATATGAATGTACCATTCCGAAAGAGTCACATACGGAAGGTTTGTGACAGAATGTCCGTCGTCAGGCACTGCCAAACTTTCAGTTCGGCACTCCTTCGCATTTTTTTCAGGAAATCACCTTAGGACAAACCTTATTTCCGATAATACCAGTAGATCGAAAAGTTTCCGGAGGAGTGCAAAAACTGTATTTTTGCATATAATAGAGGAGTGCAAAAACTGTATTTTTGCATATAATAAACGGAGGAGTGCAAAAATTGTATTTTTGCATATAATAAACGGAGGAGTGCAAAAATTGTATTTTTGCATATAATAAACGGAGGAGTGCAAAAACTGTATTTTTGCATATAATAGAGGAGTGCAAAAACTGTATTTTTGCACTCCGGGACAACCGTAAAACCGTATCCGGGGGAAACTTTTCGATCTGCTGAATATCTGATATTCAAAAACGGAGGTATGATGAGCAAATATATCGGCGCACTGGATATGGGAACCACCAGCAACCGCTTTATCCTTTTCAACGGCAAAGGGGAGATCATGGGCTTTGACCAGAAAGAGCATGAGCAGATTTTTCCCAAACCCGGCTGGGTGGAGCACAATCCCATGGAAATCTGGAAAAACACCCGTGATGTCATCCGCGGCTGTTTGGAAAAAACCGGTGTCAGCGGAAAAGAAATTGCAGCCCTGGGCATTACCAATCAGCGGGAAACCGCTGTGGTATGGGATAAAAAAACCGGCATCCCTTTGTATAATGCCATTGTCTGGCAGTGTACCCGCACCGATGCCATCTGCAAAGACCTGATTTCGGTTTATGGTCAGGACGGATTCCGTGCCAAAACCGGTCTGCCCCTGGCCACCTATTTCAGCGGGCCCAAAATCCGCTGGATTCTGGAAAACGTATCGGGCGTAAAAAGCGCTGCCCAAAGGGGGGAAGCCCTGTTCGGAACCATTGAAACCTGGGCCATATGGTGGCTTACCGGCGGCCCCCAGGGCGGTGTGCATGTTACGGATGTCAGCAATGCAGGGCGTACCCTTCTTATGGATCTCAGAACCCTGGAATGGGATCAGGATATTCTGAATATACTGGATATTCCCCGGGCCATGCTGCCGAAAATTGTTCCTTCCGTAGACAAGGATATTTGGGGATATACCCCGGAAGACAGCGTATTCGGGGCAAAAATACCTGTATGCGGCGCGCTGGGGGATCAGCAGGCCGCGCTGGTGGGGCAGACCTGTTTTTCTGTGGGGGAAGCCAAAAATACTTACGGAACCGGCTGTTTTCTTCTGCTGAACACCGGCACCGAAATCGTGCCTTCAAAACACGGCCTGCTTACCACCGTGGGTTATCAGCTGCGGGGGGAGAAAGCCGTATACTGCCTGGAAGGCTCCATCGCCATTGCCGGGGCTTTGGTGCAGTGGCTGAGGGATAACCTGGGTATGATCTCGGCTGCTCCGGAAATTGAAGACCTTGCCAAAAGTGTGACGGACAATGGCGGAATCTATATTGTTCCCGCATTTTCCGGGCTGTTTGCCCCTTACTGGCGCTCCGATGCCAGGGGAGTCATTGCCGGACTCACCCGTTTTGTCAACAAAGGCCATATTGCACGGGCTGTGCTGGAAGCCGTGGCTTTTCAGACCAGAGATATTGCTGCGGCCATGAACCGGGATTCCGGTGTGGACTTAAACCGCCTGAAGGTGGACGGCGGCATGGTTGTGAATGAACTGCTTATGCAGTTCCAGTCCGATATTCTCAATGTGCAGGTCATCCGACCTTCGGTCGTTGAAACCACAGCACTGGGAGCGGCCTATGCCGCGGGACTGGCAGTCGGATACTGGCCGGATATGGAAGCCCTGCGGAAAAACTGGGTTGTGGACAAAAGCTGGCATCCCCGCATGAGGGAGGCAGACAGGGAACAGGCATGTAAAGACTGGCGGAAAGCCGTGGAAAAAACCTTTGGTTGGATGGAATAGCATTATCGGCGGAGTATCTCAGCGATTTACAAAATGGCACCCCTAAGCCCCGATGCTTTTGACAACATAAGGCGATTTCCAAATATGAATGTACCGCTTCCGCAGAAGTCACAAACGGAAAGTCTGTAACCGGACTGCCGTCTGTCAGGCACTGCCGGACTTTCAGTTTTTCAGTTTGGCACTCCTTTGGTATAATCTTTTCCGGAAATCACCTAAGTATTTTACGCCCTCTTTGAAAAACAATGGTTCGGTAATTTTTTCCGATTTACTATAGTTTCGCATTTTTTATAACTATCTGATTTTTATTTTAGCCACGAATTACACGAATGATACAGAAGATTAAAAATCAATTTTTTATCATATTGTTTTTATAAATATATTTTTCGTGTCATTCGTGTATTTCACGGTTTGCTGTAAAAATTGCAAAAGTATAGTGCCTTGTCAAAGTTAAACTGACGGGTTGAATTTTTTGTAGGGTGGGCACATGTTTTTCCGTGCCCACCTGAATCGGTGGGCATCGCTGCGCTTTTGCCCGCCCTACAAAAAAATTCAATATGTTACATACCCGTCATTTAAATGTTGACAATGCAATAGCGATTTACAGAATATCCGGATATTTTATCCGGGGATCATAACTTTCTGAAATTATTCAGTCCAAAATTTTTTACCGAACTATTGAAAAAGGGATAATACCAATCCCATTTAATAATCTGCCATGGGATTCGTTAGTAAATGAGCATTTGCCGGACTTTTGTATGGAAGGTTATTTATCGGGATTGGTATAAGACAGTCTGAAAATCCTGTCCATCCTGTAAAATCCTGCATAATCGTGTTCAGAAACTGTCCGAACCGCAGATAATCATGACGGATATGATGAACTGTGATAAAAACATCATGGTCATCTGCGCTATCCTGATTATCAGCGGTTCAGACGGCATATATCCCGGTAAGGCGATTTCCAAATATGAATGTACCGCTTCCGCAG
>JAABRU010000100.1 GCA_011390755.1 Desulfobacteraceae bacterium
CATGACCGTTTATATGAAAGTGTCTGCGAAAAACCGGCCTCCGCCTTAATTTTCGCACTCCGCGCAGCTTTCATGCTTTCCGGCACCCAGCACCCAGCACCCAGCACCCAGCAACCAGCAACCCAGCAACCAGCACCCAGCAACCCAGCAACCCAGCAACCCAGCACCCAGCACCGTTTATATGAAAGTGTCTGCGAAAAACCGGCCTCCGCCTTAATTTTCGCACTCCGTGCAGCTTATATGAAAGTCCCGGATGCCGTAACGCACCGCAGCACACTGCAATCCTTATTTACGGATACCGTATTCATCCATTTTCCGGTACAGGGTACTGCGGGCCATATCCAGCAGTCGGGCGGTTTTCCCTTTATGCCAGCGGGTGCGGTCCAGTGCTTTCAGAATCCGTTCTTTTTCTGAAGACACTGCTGTTTCCTGCTGCGGATTTACCTCAGGTCTTTCCCGATGCAGCCAATGAAATTCCGGGGGCAGATCCCTGATTTTCAGCATACCGTCCGGACAGACCGAACACGCGAATTCAATGGTATTTTTCAATTCCCGCACATTCCCCGGCCAGTCATACTTTCGGAGAACTGCCATGACATTCCGGTCTGTCACAATGGATTTTTCCGGATATTCTTTGCGGAAAGCACTGATAAAATATTCTGTCAGCAGGGGAATATCCTCTTTCCGTTCCCGGAGCGGCGGCAGATGAATCCGGGAGGCCTTCAGGCGGAACCAGAGGTCTTCACGGAAGTGTCCCGCTGCCACCTTTTTATTCATATCCGCATTGCTGGCGGCAATGATCCGCACATCCGCCTTTTGAAAGTGTTCGGAACCCAAAGGTCTGAATTCCTTATATTCAATTACCCGGAGCAGCTTGACCTGCAGTTCCGGAAGCATTTCCCCGATCTCATCCAGAAAAAGAGTGCCTCCCTCTGCTGTCTGCATAAAACCGGATTTATCCTTGTCCGCACCGGTAAAGGCACCTCTGACATATCCGAACAGTTCGGCCTCAAACAGGGAATCGGGCAGGGCCGCGCAGTTGATTTTTATCATGGGTTTTTTCCCGCGATCCCCCATCCGGTGCAGTGCATTCGCAGTCAGCTCTTTGCCCGTGCCGGTTTCCCCGCTGATAAAAACGCTGATGCGGCTGCCCGCAAGCTGTCCGATCAGGCGGTAAACCTCCTGCATGGGCGGACTGACACCGACAATATTCTGAAAGGAAAAACCGCGGTGCAGCAGATTTTCCAGATTTGCCTCTCTGGTATTGTCTGTAATGCTGATCTGCAGGGAAGTGATGCCGTGAAATTTAATCCGCACCGTGTGCATATCCGCCATACAGATATTTCCGTCTTTCCGCAGCAGACGGATGCGGTAACGCCCGGGCAGGGCTGTACCCTTTTCCCTCATACGGTTCCGGATATCATTCCAAACCTGTCCCCGATCTTCTGAATGAACAATTTTTATTAAATTTTTCAAAGACATGGTTTTGAGTTCCTTTGCAGAATACGCAGTGATCCACGTCATGGCGGGATTGACAAATATGCAGCGGATATCCTGTATAATGGCCATGCCCTGCTGTGAATAAGTGACCAGACTCTGATAGGCCTCGTTGGCAAATCTCAGATTCAGATGGGTCCGTATCCTTGCCAGCAGCTCTTCCTGATGAAAGGGTTTGGTTATATAATCGGCTCCGCCCGCGGCAAAACCTTTGGTGATATCTTCCGGTTCCGTCATTTTGGCTGTTAAAAATATTACAGGAATATCGGCGGTTTCCGGTGATTTTTTTAAAATACGGCAGACTTCATAACCGTCCATTTCCGGCATCATCACGTCCAGAAGAATGATATCCGGTCTGAGCATACGGGCGGTTTTCAGGGCCTCTTTTCCGCTCTGTGCCAACCCTATACCGAATCCGCATTTTTCTTTCAGTAATGAACCAATCATATTGAGATTTTTTTTAACATCATCCACAATCAGTACAACGGGGGCTTTGCGTATGTGCGGGGAAAAATTTTTCATAAAATTATATCCTGAATATTGCAGGTTTCTTATTCCGGGAACTGAAGTGTTCTGCGTTTTTCCGCAGTCAGTTCCGTGGCCTGTGTGATCTGCTCCGGGGTTCAGTATCCGCTGTGAACAGTTTTTTGAATACAAAGTCGGATTTGGGGGGTCGGCAGTTTCATAAGAGGAATATAACACCGGGGATTTTCTGCGGCAAGGGAAAAAGGGGGAAGATCCGGGGGGTGCTCTGCGTTCCGGAAATGAATCCGGATATTTGAACACATCCGGGACATTTATTGACGGGAAACTCGCTTGCAGCATTCCCGGTGCGGATCTCTATCTGCTGAATCCCGCGGGGCTGATCTTCGGCCCCCATGCATCGCTGGATCTGACGGGTTCCTTTTATGTCAGTACGGCCGATTATCTGGGAATGGGAGAAGGGGAGAGATTTTTTTCCCGACCCGCGGAAGGAGAACTGCTCTCTGTTGCCGCGCCCTCGGCCTTCGGTTTTCTGGATGAAAATCCCGGCCTGATCCGCTTTGAGGGAAAAGGGGAAATTTCCGAAGGGGACTGGGACGGTGCGCCTTCGGGACTGTCTGTTGCCCAAGGGGAGGCCCTTTCTGTTATCGGCGGGAATATTGAAATGGAAAAGGGGACATGGTTCACCGGAACGGAGATCGGGGAACTGGGCTATGTGAATACCGGCGCGGAAATTCTGCTGGGAAGTCTGTCTGCCCCCGGCGGCCGGATCAGTCTGTCCGCTGTTTCATCCGCCGGAGAAGTGCGTATGGGGGATGAGGGAGCTGACATGGGAGATGCCGCAGGCGGAAGTATCCGCATTTCCGGCAAATCCCTGCTGGATGTCAGCGGAGACGGAGCCGGAAGTATCTTTATCCGCAGCGGAGAATTTGTTTCCGAAGACAGTTCCCTGTATGCGAAAAACACCGGGGATACAGACGGCGGAACCGTCCGCATTGCCGCGGACCGTATTTCTTTTGAAAAGGGTTCTGAAATTTACGCATCTGCATACGCTGCGGGCAAAGGCACGGATGTGAAATTGCAGGCATCCGGAACCCTGACATTTTCGGGCATGGATGAACAGAAAAACGTGAGCAGAATTATCATCGAAACCCACAGCCGGGAAGAAGAAGCCGGAGGCACAGGTGATGTGGATATTCACGCGGAAGATATTCATTTTTCAGAAGGGGCCTATATCCATAACGGCACATGGGGCAGCGGAAACTGCGGAAAAATAACAGCACGGGCCGAAGATGATATTCTTCTCGGCGGTATCGGGCATGATGCCTATCTTAATTATTACCTGAGTCTGTATTTTGATGAAAACCCTGTGTTTCCGGATATGTCCTGGGGCGGTTTTCTCAGCAATGTGCAGATATTCAGTACAGGGGGAAGCGGCGGTGATATTGAGGTTGAAGCCGCTAATATTATTCTGTCTGATGCTGCTTCCATTTCCTCATCAACTGTCGGTTTCGGAGACGGCGGCAGTATCAGCGTGCAGGCTGCGGATTCCGTCAGAATCAGCGGCTCTGCCGGCCCCAATGTATGGGCGGCCGGCATTTGTTCGGCATCTTTTTCTCCGGGTGAAGGTTTTGTTTCCGGAGATGCCGGAGATGTTTCCCTGAAAGCCGGAAATCTGGAAATCAGGGACGGAAGAGCCGTCAGCAGTGACTCCCTTTCCCCGCAGGGTGGAGAAGGGGGCAAATCCGGTGACCTGGATATCCGGGTTTCAGGGAACATTCTGCTGTCCGGTGTCAATCCTTACAGTATATTTGATTTGGATGTTTCCCAGATTAATGTGGGCAGTGATGCGGACAGCGGAGATGCCGGAAATATCTTTCTCCAGGCCGGTTCCCTGACGATTGAAGACGGTGCCATGATCAATGCAGGCACTTACGGAAAGGCGGACGGCGGAAATATTTCTATGGAAATAGGGGATTCTGTCACTGTCCGGGGCAGTTCCCCCATGACGGTTCTGAATCCGGAAGATAACCGTCAGCTTATCATGCAGGATTCTTTCAGCAGAATCGAAGCCCGTTCCGATCTGCCGGATGCGGATTCGGGGAATTCAGGTACAATTTCTGTCACAGCCCGGAATATACATGTATCTGACGGCGGGTTCATCAGCACTTCCACTGCCGGGGGCGGCAATGCCGGGAATATCAGCCTGGAAGTCGGCCGTCTTGCATTGGATTGTCAGGCCCGGATTACTTCGGAAAGCACACTGACCGAAAACGGAGGGGCATCCGGAACCATCTCTGTCAGAGGGGATTCTGTTTCTCTGTCTGGCACCAGTACCGTCAGCACCGAGGCTGTCCGTACCGGAACCGGAAGCGGCGGGGAAACAGACGGAAAAATAAGCCTGGAAATTGAAGACATGATGTATCTGAACAGCAGCGCGGTCACTACCAGTGTCAAAGGCGGGGACGGGAAGGGCGGCGACATTGAGATCAGCCATCCGGAAGTGACGGTTCTGAATCACAGCTCCATCCGGGCCAATGCCTATGAAGGCGGCGGCGGAAATATCCGTATCGTATCCGGACAGTTTATCCCCTCTGCGGACAGTATTGTGGAAGCCTCATCGGAAAAAGGCATTGACGGCAATGTCCGTATTGAATCCCCGGATACAGATGTCAGCGGAGGGGTTTCTGTTATGTCTCCGGAATATCTGGATGCGGCAAAATGGCAGAACACCCCCTGTGAACACCGCAGCGCGGAAAATGTCAGCACCTTTGTTCTGCAGGGTAAGGACGGAGTTCCCGCGTCCTTTGATGACTGGCAGCCCCTGTATGAACTGGCCCGCTCTCCCTTTGACAGCGGCAGTCTCAGGAAATCCGCACAGATTCGGGAAGAAAATCTGAAAGCTCTGAACCGGAACTCCGCCGAATACCCGGATAAGACGACAGAACTGGCCCTGATTTACCAGGCAGCGGGCTATCACCGCCGGGCACTGTCTGTGATGGAAGAAGCCCTTTCCCTGGCCGAAAACGGGGAGGACGATTCGCGGACGGCCCTGTTTTTCAGTACCCTGGGCGATATTTATCTCTGCCTCGGAAATACAGAGGCCGCGGCCCGCGCATTTCTGAAAGGGGAAGCCTTTGCACGGAATGCCGAAAATCCCCGCGCCCTGATTATTCTCATAAACAATATGACCAACGGACTGGCCGCAGACGGCAGTTATGCGGCGGCAGCGTTCTTTTACAAAAAAGCGGTGGCAAAAATTGAAAAATCCGGAACAAATGAGGATCTGATTCCGAAAATTCTTCTGAACCTGATCCGTACCGCTCTCCGGACAGGTGCATACGGGGAAATCGGAGGAATGCCGGAAAATCTGTTTACCCGTATCGGCAGTCAGCCGGATTCTTATGAAAAAGCATTTGATTTTATCAGCCTGGGCCGTGTGCTGAGAAATGCGGGGGAACAGTTATCCGCAGAGGACCGGGCCTTATCCCTGTCTGCTTTGCAGCAGGCAAAGCGCATCAGTGGGGAAGCGGAAAACAGCCGCCTGCTTTCCTATGCCTTCGGATATACGGGGGAATTGTATGAATCGCAGAAGCAGTATGCGGATGCCCTCCGGATGACCCGTAAAGCCCTTTTCCATGCCGGACAGGATGCGGATATCCGCTATCTGTGGCAGTGGCAGATTGGCAGGCTTTTTTCGGCTATGGGAGATACAGAAAAGGCCGTGAAAGCCTACCGGGATGCAGCAGACACACTCAGCCCCATTCGCGGGGAACTGCTCACCGGATTCCGGGAACAGAAAAATGCCTTTCATGAAAATAGCAGACCGGTCTATCTGGGCCTGGCAGACCTGCTGCTGAAACAGATCCCCGAAAACTCTCCGGGTACGGAATCCGGTATCTCAGAAGTCATGAACATCATGGAAACCCTGAAAACAGCGGAACTGGAGGATTATTTTGCAGATGAATGTATTTCCGTATCACAGAACCGGAATACCGGAATCCGTCAGACGGTTCCGGGTACGGCCATACTGTATCCGGTTATTCTGCCGGATCGTCTGGTTCTGCTGCTGACACTGCCGGACGGGATGAGAAAGATCAGTGCGGCGGTATCCTCGGAAGAACTGAATTCCCTTATTGGCCGGTGCCGGGAACATCTGCAGACCCGGCCCCTGGGACGGTATATGGCGGATGTCCGGCAGCTGTATGATCTCATTATCCGGCCCCTTGAAACACTGCTGGACCGGCATAACACGGATACCCTGATTGTGGCCCCGGACGGGGGGCTTCGGCAGATTCCCTTTGCCACACTCCATGACGGAAAGCGTTTCCTCATTGAAAAATATGCTGTGGGAACCATACCGGCTGTCAGTCTTACGGATATTTCCCCTCCGGCAGCAGATCGTTCCGATATTCTTATCGCGGGTCTTTCGGAAAGTGTCATGGGTTTTCCGGCACTGCCCGGAGTCCAAAAGGAGCTGCGGGAGATCCGGGAAATCATGCCAGAAGGAAAGGTTCTGGAAAACAGGGATTTTACCAATAAAAATCTGGATAGGGAATTCAAAAGACATCATTACACCCTGCTTCACATGGCCACCCACGGTATCTTCGGAGGGACCCCTGAAGAAAGTTTTCTGCTGACCTATGACGGCAGACTGACCATGAACCGTCTGGAATATCTGATCGGTCTGGGCAGATACCGCAGCCCTGTGGAACTGCTGACCTTAAGTGCCTGTCAGACCGCCCTGGGAGATGAAAGAGCCGCGATGGGACTTGCGGGTGTGGCTGTTAAAGCCGGGGTAAAAAGCGCGGTGGCCACCCTCTGGTATGTGGATGATGAATCCGCATCCTATGCTATCCGTCATTTTTACCAGCAGCTTCGGAAGGAAGGGCTTTCAAAAGTAAAGGCCATGCAGGCGGTGCAGAAAAAAATGATTGCCGGTCACCGTTACGGACATCCGGTGTACTGGAGTCCCTTTCTGGTCATCGGGAACTGGATGTAGGGAATGGTGAATGGTGAATTGCCCGTTCCCACGCTCCGGCGCGGGAACGGGCGAAATCCCCCTCCCTCAGGAGAGGGGAGTCTTAACTTAATGCCATTGAGGCAGAGTCGGGAACGGGTCAGGCTGCGCGGAGTGCGAAAATGAAGGCGGAGGCCGGTTTTTCGCAAACACTTTCACATAAGCGGCCATGACCGCGGGGTCACAACGAAGCATGAAAATACACCGTAGAGACGCACGGTGTGCGTCTCCGCAGCGAAACGTAACCCAACAATATCAAATATCTGTGTCGGGTTACGCTTCGCTAACCCGACCTACGGTGAAACACTTTCATATAAACGGTCATGACTGACGGTCACAACGAAGCATGAAAGCACCGTAGAGACGCACGCCGTGCGTCTCTACAGGAGGACTTTCATATAAACGGTCATGAACCGTAACTCACAGCGAAGCATGAAAGTTTCAACCCGTTCCCGGGCTCCGGCAGTGTACGAGGCAAAGCCTCACAATGCCGTTAAGTTAAGGAAAGCCCCGAAGGGGCGGATTGATACAGCCCAGGGTGAAGCCCTGGGAATACAGGATAAAAAATCATAAGCCCTGAAAGGGCGAATTATGTACCCGAATCATTTTTTAATGCGCCCTTTCAGGGCTTATATTAAATTTTATTCAATATTCCCAGGGCTTTGCCCCGGGCTATACCAATGCGCCCTTTCAGGGCTTTCCAAAAATGCCTTTTCCTTAACTCAATGGCATTGAGGCGGAGCCTGGGAACAAGAGCAATGTTGAATGAATAACCTATGGATTCATCCATAGAATCCACCAGAAAGAAAGGAGGAATGTATGCACAATAAAAATATTTTCAGGGCCCGTATTTCCCCCATCACAAAAACCGGGCTGATGGTCTGTCTCATGCTGCGCCTTTGCATTCCCTGTACAAACGCGGACACAGGGCAGACCGGGGAACTTCCTTTGTACCGACCGCCGGTGACAGAGGGGGAAATCCTCAGAAGAGAAGGCGGTAATATCGGTGTCACCCGGGGATTCAACAGGGAACTGCTCCGGGATCTGACCCGGAATATGACAGGAGGATTTACGCGCAGTCTCATGCGCGGAGAGGAACGCAGTCTCATGCGCGGAGAGGAACGCAGTCTCATGCGCGGAGAGGAACGCAGTCTCATGCGCGGAGAGGAACGCAGTCTCTTCCGCAGTCTCATGCGGGGAGAGGAACGCAGTCTGTTCCGGGCCGACAGGGGCAGTAAGGAACTGCAGACAGATACAGGGTCTGAAGTATTTCCGAATATCCCCATTCCCGAAATCATGGCTCCCCTGGCCGATCTTCGTACCGGTTACACTGCAAATCCGCAACCGCTGCTCTTCTGGTATGTTTCCGGACCCTGGAGAGGAAAAATTGAATTTACCCTCAATGAAATCGGCAAATCCGAACCGGTTCTGCAGCGTTATGAAGACAGACCCCCTGCCGAAGGCATTTACGGAATTTCCCTTGCGGACTGCGGCATCACACTCCGGCCGGATACCGATTATGAATGGTTTGTCGCCATTGTCCCCTTTCCCAAAGAGCGTTCTGCGGATTTTCTGGGCAGTGCGGTGATCCGTTATGTTCCTCCCCCTGAAACTTTTACCGATGATCTCAGACGCAGACCGGATGAAGAACAGTTCCGGATTTTTGCCCGGGCCGGATACTGGTATGATACTGTTGCCTGTCTCTGCCGTATGATTGAACAGCATCCGGGCGATCCCGTGCTGCGGCAGTACCGGGCGGCTCTGCTGGAACAGGCGGAACTGGGGAAAGTTACAGACTATGACCGGAAATATTCTGAATGAAAATGCTGTTCATCCGCATAATCGGCCTGCTGATGCCCCTGTTTTTTTTATGGGCCCTGCCGGTATCCGGAAATGAAATTATCCGCTTTGAACATATCTCGGTGGAACAGGGGCTGTCCCAAAGCGGGGTACACTGTATTTTCCAGGACAGCAAAGGATTTCTCTGGTTCGGAACCTGGGACGGTCTGAACCGCTATGACGGATACTCATTCACGGTATTCAAAAATGACCCGGATGATCCCGGCAGTCTGCGCCACAATGTCATCAATACAATACAGGAAGACCGGCAGGGTCTGATATGGATCGGTACGGGCGGTGGCGGGCTGAACTGTTTTGATCCGGAACAGCAGAAATTTTTTTCTTTCCGTCATGACCCGGAAAATCCGCAAAGTCTGAGTCATGATGATGTAGAAGTGATTTATACAGATACGCGGGGAACCCTCTGGATTGGAACGCAGAAGGGGCTCAACCGCTTTGATCGGGAAACAGAAAGTTTTGTCCGCTATGAAAACCTTCCGGATGCGCCCGGAACCGGGGAACAGAATCATATCTCCGCCGTATGCGAAACAGAAGACGATCACTTGTGGATCGGAACTTTGCGCGGACTGTACCGCTTTGATCCTGAAACAGGGAAATTTCTTTTATATCCGGATATACTCCGCAATCCGGAACTGAACAGGATTCACGCCATTTACAGGGAGCCGGCAGGCATACTGTGGATCGGGAGAGAGGAGGGTCTTCTCCGCCTGGATGAAAAAAACGGTCATATGATCCGCTACCGCAGCAAAGCAGATGAACCCTTCAGTCTGAGTGACAATCATGTCAACACCGTCTTTGAAGACAGTCGCAGAAGATTATGGATCGGCACGGACAGAGGACTGAACCGTTTTGACCGGGAAAAGAAAATCTTCATTTCCTACCGCCATGATCCCCGTAATCCCCACAGCCTGAGTCATGATGTTGTATGGTCTGTTTTTGAAGATCGGTCCGGAATGATATGGATCGGAACCTATACAGGAGGTCTGAACAGGTATAACCCGGATACAGAGCAGTTTGTCCATTACAAAAGCCATCCGGATATTCCCCACAGTCTGAGTCATAACAATATTTGGGGAATGTATGAAGACAGGCAGGGCATCATATGGATTGGCACGGATGCGGGGCTCAACCGTTTTGATCCGGAGACCAGACAGTTCTCCTGTTTCTGCAGTGAACCGGACAGGCCCCGATCCCTCCGGCATAATGAAGTCTGGTCCGTATGGGAAGATCATGCAGGTCAGCTCTGGGCAGGGACATTCGGCGGTCTGCACCTTTTTGATGGGAAAAGCGGGGAAACGGTTTCCTATATCAATCCTTTGGGAAAAAACGCCAACAAAATCAAATCGCTGCTGGAAGACAGCCGGAAAATCCTTTGGTGCGGTACCGATGACGGTCTTTTCCGTTTTGACCGGGAAACAGAGAAATTTATCCCTTTCCGTCACCGTCCGGATGATCCGGAAAGTCTGAGTCATAATAAGGTCTGCACAGTGTATGAAGACCGTTCCGGTATCCTGTGGATTGGTACGGAAAAAGGACTGAACCGCCTGGATCGGGACAGGGGCGGATTTGTGCATTATTATCATATTCCGGACAGTGCAGACAGTCTCAGCAATAACTGGGTCATATCCCTTTGTGAAGATGCATCCGGCTTTCTCTGGGTGGGAACCGTGCAGGGTTTGCACCGCATGGATACAGAAACAGGAAAATTCATCCGGTACCGGGAAAAAGACGGACTGCCCAATGAGATGATTTACGGCATACTGGAAGATCAGAACAGCAATCTCTGGCTCAGCAGCAACAGGGGACTGTCAAAACTCAATCCCCCCAGGAACAGATTTCAGAATTACAATGTATCCGACGGTCTGCAGGGCAATGAATTCAATATTGCCTCATACCTGAAAACCCGGAAAGGACAGATGTTTTTCGGAGGCATCAACGGACTGACGGTCTTCTATCCTTCTGACACCTCTTCCCCCCGCCCCCCGCAGATGGTCATCACGGATTTCCGCATTTTCAACGAAAAGGTTCCGGTGGGCAAAAATTCCCCTCTTCAGAAGTCCGTTACATATACGGATGCAATTGAACTGTCTTATAAAGATCATGTTTTTTCCTTTGAATTTGCGGCCCTGCATTACGCTGATCCTGCCGAAAACCGCTATGCCTACATGATGGAAGGCTTTGATAAAGACTGGATTCATTCGGGCACACGGCGGTTTGCCACCTATACCAACCTGCCGCCCGGCACCTACCGTTTCCGGGTCAGAGGGGCCGGAAGTGAGGGGCTGTGGAATGAGGAAGGCACTTCAGTAAATATCCGGATCATTCCGCCTTTCTGGCAAACCCTGTGGTTCAGAATACTGACGGTATTTCTTGCCGTCCTCTGTGTTAGGGTATTTTTTCATTTCCGCCTGCGATCTGTAAACATGCAGAAAAAACGTCTTGAGGCAGAGGTGCGGGAAAGGACCCTTGCCTTAACGGGAAAAACAGAGGCCCTGGCCCTGTCCAATATTCATCTGAAAAATGCAAAGGAGGAGGCTGATGCGGCCAACCGGGCCAAAAGCGAATTTCTGGCCAATATGAGTCATGAGATACGGACTCCCATGAATGCCATACTGGGATTCAGTGAAATGCTGCTGCAGGATGCCGGTGAGCCGAAAATAAAAAGCAGACTGTATGCCATTCACAGCAGCGGAAAGGCCCTGCTCAGTCTCATCAATGATATCCTGGATCTTTCCAAAATTGAAGCCGGCAAATTGGAAATAAAGCAGGAAATCACAGAAATTCGGGCTTTACTGGAAGAAATCAGGGGTACCTTTTTTCAGAAAACACAGGAGAAAGGACTGGAACTCAGCATTTATGCTCCGGAAGAACTCCCGCATCTGCTCCTGCTGGACGCAGTGAGGATACGGCAGATATTCATTAATCTGGTGGGAAATGCCGTCAGGTTTACATCCGAAGGATATATCCGCATATCCGCATATCCCGCGGAACCTCCCGCAGAAAATCAGATGAATCTGGTGCTGGAGGTGGAAGATACGGGAATGGGCATCCCCGAAGACGATCAGTTTCTGATCTTTGAAAGTTTTCGGCAGCGGAAAGGGCAGAATGCGGTCGAATACGGCGGAACCGGTCTGGGGCTTTCTATCACCCGTGAACTCACAGCGCTGATGAACGGAGAGATTTCAGTAAAAAGCCGCCTCGGAAAAGGCAGTACATTCCGGATCATACTGCGGCAGGTGGAAATCTGTGCCCCCCTGTCCGAAGAGAGAGCAGCTGCGGATGACCGGAGCGAAAGGGACAGCGGATGCATTCTGTTTGAAGCGGCAAATATAATGATTGCGGATGACTCTGCGATGAACAGGGAATTGCTGAAAGGTTATCTGGGAGATACCGATTTTTCACTGTCGGAAGCAGAAAGCGGGGAAGATGCCCTGCGTCTGCTCGGCACAGGATACCGGCCGGATATGATACTCATGGATATCAGAATGCCCGGAAAAGACGGATATGAAGTTACAGAAATTATCCGCAGCCGTGATGAATGGAAAGATATACCTGTCATCGCCGTTACCGCGTCGGCTATGAAGGAAGATGAGAAACGGATCCGCCGGACTTTCAACGGATATATCCAAAAACCCTTACAGTGTTCCGCGCTTACTGCCGAACTGATGCGTTTTCTGCCCCACAGGATATATTATAACGCAGAGGATACAGAAACAGAAGATAATTGGATTTCCCCGGAAAAATCAGACAATTTTCCGAAACTGATCCGGTTACTGGAAAAAAAATATATGTCCCGCTGGGAGGAAATTCGGGATATGTTTTTTATTGATCAGATTTTGGAATTTGCGCTGGAGATGAAAGAAATCGCCCAAAAATACCGCTGTGACCTTTTGGAAAACTATGCGGAAACACTGCTCAGTGATGCAGAATCTGTTGATGTGGAAGCCATTGAAAAAAGCATAGCTGCATTTCCGGATATTATCAGAAAATTAAAACCGGTAACCATAGGAGGCGGAGCCCCCCAATGCCCTTACATTAAGACTCCCCTCCCCTGAAGGGAGGGGCAGGGGATGGCGGAAAAGGCAAATGATAACAGACCGTTATCTCCACACCCCCTCCGGGGGAGGGGGATTTTTGGCTTAACGTAAGGGCATAGGGGCTCTGCCCGGGGCCGGGTTGAAACTTTCATGCTTCGTCGTGGGTCATGATTCATGTCCGTTTATATGAAAGTGTCTGCGAAAAACCGGCCTCCGCCTTTATTTTCGCACTCCGCGCAGCTTTTATGTTTCGCTGTGAGTCAGGACTCATGACCGTTTATATGAAAGTGTCTGCGAAAAACCGGCCTCCGCCTTAATTTTCGCACTCCGCGCAGCTTTCATGCTTTCCGGCACCTAGCAACCCAGCACCCAGCACCCAGCAACCCAGCAACCAGCAACCAGCAACCAGCAACCCAGCAACCAGCAACCCAGCACCGTTTATATGAAGTGTCTGCGAAAAACCGGCCTCCGCCTTTATTTTCGCACTCCGCGCAGCTTTCATGCTTTGGTTACCGGTTTATCAGTCCGCCCCTTCGGGGCTTTCCTTAACGTAACGGCATTGGGGCAGAGGGCTCATCTGTCTGATGATATTTCAATTCCTGTCCGTACAGACGGCAGACCTCATCCAGTGCCCGGGATTTTCCGGAGACTGTAAAAGCAATATTTTTTTCCGCGGCCATGCTTTTTACAGACAGCAGCAGCTGAAAATACCCGGTATCCATTTCTTTGATCTGATGGCTGATGAGCCGGATTTCTTTGAGTTCTCCGGGAATATTTTTTATGATTTCATAATCTCCCACGGCTTCGGCAATACCGCATTCCGGCTCCGGGATAATGGTCATCACCTGGGTTTCACTGATGTCGAATTTCACAGTTTTTCTCCCATAAGCAGTTTGATATGGAGGATCAGGTCATTGGGGCGCACGGGTTTTACAATAAAAAGATTGGCACCTGCCTCATATCCCTTTCTGCGGTGGATTTCCTCTTCCTGCGTGGTCAGGATAATCACCGGTTCCTCTCTGCCGGCTTCCCTCAGACGGTGGATAAAGGTCAGTCCGTCCATATTGGGCATATTAATATCGCAGAGAATCAGGTCATAGGAATGCAGCAGTGCTTTTTCCATGGCTTCCACACCGTCAATGGCCCCGTCGGTCATAAACCCCGATGTTTTGAGTATATTCATATGAAAACTTCTGACTACCGGGGAATCGTCAACTACCAGCACCCGTTTCACAGTTCTGCCTCCTCTTCTTTGTAATAAACCAGATAATTCCCGGTTCTCTTCAGTTTAAAAGCCGAAGATATTCTGCCTACGGATTCGCTGGAACCCAGGAAAATATATCCGCCGGGGTTGAGTGTCACATAAAACTGGTCCACCAGTTGTTTGCGTGATATGTCATCAAAATAAATAAGCACATTGCGGCAGAAAATAATATCAAAAGCGGATTTTTGCCGCACAGATTCCCGCTCCCCCAGATTAAGATGTTCCATGCGCACCATCCGCCGGATATTGCTGTTCAGGCGGTACTGATTCCCGGATACGGTAAAATAGTGTTCCAGATATTCTTCGGGCACATCCCGGATGCTCCGTTCGTCATAAACCGCTTTTTTGGCTTTTTCCAGCATATTGAGGTCTATATCACTGGCCACAATATCAATTTTCCACTGTTCCGGATTCTCCAGCATTTCCAGTAGGATGATGGCTATGGTATAGGGTTCTTCCCCGGATGCGCATCCGGCAGACCAGATGCGGAGATTCCGTTTTCCCGCGGCCTCTTTTTTTTCAGCCACCTCCGGCAGACAGTTTTCCGCAAACGCCTGCAGCTGGGGAAAATCCCGGAAAAAATAGGTTTCGTTAATGGTGAGCAGATTCAGGAGCAGCTGAAATTCCCGCTGTTCGGGATCCGCAAAACGGAGTTTGCGGATATAATCGTCGGTGGTTTGCAGCCCCAGTTCCTCCATCCGTTTCTGCACCCGTTTGGACAGAAAATACAGTTTTTTAAATTCATAACGGATGCCGGTTTTCCGGTAAATGAAACCGGCCAGAAATTCAAATTCATCATGGGATATAAAGGCCACTTATCGGTCCCCCTTTCCGGAAAAAGCGGGAGAGACATCCCCGATCAGTTCTTCGCACAGATTCCGCAGCTCCTCGTTTTTGCTTTCTCTGATGATATTCCGGATGGTTTCTTTTGCGGAGCTGTCACCGGAGCGGGCCAGAAGCCGTACCCCCGCGTAAATCATGAGCGGTTCGGAAATCAGGGCATTGCCGATGGACAGGAATTCTTCGTCCTGTAATAATTTCTGTTCATCACTGAGAAGCAGCTCCACCGCGCTGTAGCGGATATCTTCCCGCAGTCTGGGATTTTTTGCCATGGACACCACCATATCCAGCACACAGCATTCTTCGAGAATATTGTTGAAATGGCGGCGGGTTTCGCCCACTGCCCGCATAATATCGTCGGCATAAACATGAAAATCCCGTATGGTTTCAAATGCCCGGCAGATAAAATCCAGATCGCCGGAACGGGCGGCCAGGCGGATAACACCCGGAACATACACAGCATCTATGGAGTTGATGTCATCCCGGGAACTGAGAATCTCCATTACTTTGGCGATCACACCGTCCGAACGGATGCGGGAAAGGGATTCCAGTATGGTACAGCGCAGCATGGGTTCGTTTTCTTTCTCCAGCAAAAGGATCATGTCTTCAATGCTGCCCCGGTCTTCCAGCATTCCGAGATATTCCACAGCCGTAATCTGCACATTCACCGAAGGATCATGAATACCCGCGCGGATGGCCAGCACCGCCTCCGGGGTTCCGGTGGCATAGAGGGCATCCAGAATCAGTTTCCGGACTTCCCGGTTGGCATGATCCAGATGGGCTGTCAGATAGGCGATGGCCGCATCCTTTTCCGCGCCGAAAATACTGACGGCCGCATTGCGCAGATAGGCATCTGTGGAGGCAAAGAGCCGGAACAGTTCTTCATACATTTTGTGGCAGGGCATCTTTTTCAGATTGAAAACAATGGTGTCTTTCACCAGCTGGGATTTTTCCTGCGTCAGTCTGCGAAGCAGTTCCTGCGCAAAATCGGGGTCTTTGCTCTTTCCCATATCCTGCGCCGCATAAATCCGGTCAGATTCTTTCCGGCTGTGCAATTCCTGTATCAAATCCTTCATTTTTTTCTCCTTAACTGCTCACCGCCCGAATGATTTCTTCCGCAATTTCCCAGCAGGGAGCGATGACGGATGCGGCCCCCAGTTCTATGGCCTCTCTGGGCATTCCGAAAACAATTGCGCTTTCCTCACTTTCGGCAATGGTAATACCTCCCTTTGTCCGGATTTCTTTCAGGGCCCGGGCTCCGTCATCTCCCATGCCTGTCATGAGAACACCGACAGTATCCTGCCCGAAAACGCTGAGCACGGAACGCATCATAACATTTACAGAAGGCATAAATCTGTCCCGGGGTTTCCGGGGGCTGCGGATCATGATCCTGCCGTCCGTCTTCTGGTATAATGTCAGGTGACTTCCGCCCCTGGCAACATAAATACATCCTGCTTCCGCATCCATTCCCGCTTCTGTTTCATAACATTTCATGGCGCAGGCCGCAGCAATTCTGCGGGTGTAGGATGTGATAAATTTGGGGGGCATATGCTGCACCAGAAATACTGCGGCATTCAGATCTGCCGGAAGCCGCGGCAGTACATCAAAAAGTGTTTTGGGCCCCCCTGTGGAAATCCCGATGGCAACGGCCCTGAATCCGGTCCGACCGGTGTTTCTGCCGGTGCTGCGGGGAAAAGGACCGAGACGCTGTACATGGGACCGGGAACGTTTATCCGCTTTGCCTGTCAGTCTTCTGACCACGCCCGGACGGGCGGCGGCTCTGATTTTGTCAACAATATCGTGATGCACCGCGGCCATATCCGAAATGGTTCCCTCGGGTTTCGGCACAAAATCAAAGGCACCCAGGGCCAGGGCCTCGAATGTGCTTTCCGCGCCCTCCTGCGTATAATAGGAAACCATAATGACCGGCGCGATTTTTTCTTCATGAATTAACTGAAGTGCGGTAATTCCGTCCATGCCGGGCATGAGAACATCCATTGTAATAACATCGGGGAGCAGTTCCCGCGCTTTTGCCACCGAATCCTCCCCGTCCCTGGCCGTTCCGACAACTTTCAGCTGCGGGTCGGATTCGATGATTTTCTTCAGAGACCGCCGCATGAGGGCAGAATCATCACATACCAGCACTTTGATCTGTTTCATATTGTATCTTTCATGGTGTAATCCGGAAGTGATTTATCAAATCTTCCGCCAATATTACTATTGCTTTGTCAAAGTTAAACTGAGGGGGTAAGTCACACCTGCCGGGGCGTATTGCATAGGCCCTTACAGAAAAAAATCAAAAAATCTGACCCGGCACCTAAATTTGCAGGGGGATTGTCACATCTTTTTCCACTGTGCCAGCAGCTCATCCCTTGTGATAAGGGCCGACACATCCGGCACATGCGCGCGGATATTTTCCAGCCCCCCCTCCTGCCGGTCAACCAGCACCACAGCCCGGACCACCTCCAGTCCTTCGGATTCTGCCCGTTCAAGGGCCCTGATGGTGGAACCTCCGGTAGTGACCACATCATCAATAATCACCACCTTTTCCCCCGCGGCCATATCCCCTTCAATCCATTTGACGATGCCGTGATCTTTCCGGGTTTTGCGGATGGAAAAGGCTTTGACGGGCTGTCCTTTGAGTTCCGAAGCAAAAGCCGCTGCCACAGCAATGGGATCAGCCCCGAAAGTAAGTCCCCCCACTCCGCTGACACCGGCATCCCGGATGGCCGCAAAGACCAGATGACCGGTGAGAAACATTCCCCGGGGGCTGAGAATGGCGGGTTTGCAGTTTACATAAAAAGAGCTCATTCTGCCGGAAACCAGTCTGAATACCGGTTCCTCACTGTACTGAAATGATTTTTTACAAATAATTTCAATTAATTCCTGCTTCATCTTTTATATCCTTTTTTTGGGTCTTCTGCCAGCTTAAAAAGTAATATCCCTTTGAGAAAAAAACCGGATCGCTGCATTCATATTTGGAAACCGCCTTATATCAGAGTGTTATCAGAAAACGGAATTGAGACTGCTACAGTTATGTATTTCTCCGATTAACACACCTGGAAATATCTGTCAAAGTCTGATGAAGCCGTAAAAAGTCAGAATTTTTATTTACCCTCATTCCGGCAGAGGGAATTTTTTTGCACATAATTTTTCCTAATACTTCTCTTTATTCTTTATTGGTTGATAAATCAGTTATACTATGGCAAAATGATATAATCATGGACAGAAGGGGTAATTTTCCTGATTTTCCGTGCGTAAGGGACCGCTGCACAGGCAGCGGGGATGAACGGATCTGCCCCACTACCGCAAATGCGAAAAATAACAGTCGGCAGAAAAACAACAGAGAGATCTGAATCCGGATGATGAAAAAACTGATACGAAAATACGATATTCTGTTGGTTATTCTGCTTTTTATCCTCAGTATTCCGGCAGAGCGCTATGAAGTTTTTTCCCTGCTGGAAAATCAGACGGTTTTTTTCCGTCACATTCTGCGCGTCCGTTTTCATCCGCCGGAGAAGCGTTTTTTTCCCTATGAGAAAATTGTGCTGGTGGGGATTGATGATGTGTTTTTTCAAAAATACGGCAAATTTCCCATAAAACGCAGGGATTTGGCAAAAATTATCCGCAATCTGGACCGCCTGGGGGCCAAAGTTATCTGCGTGAATCTTTTGATGGATCTGCCGGATGCCTACGGAGAGGACCCCCTGCTGGCCCATGCATTGCAGCAATCCGGTGTGGTACTGGCCTCCCAGGCCATGTTTGATGAAAACAGCCGTTTTCTGCGGCTCCGTTATCCCGCCCCCCTTTTGCAGTCATCCGCGCGCAGCGGTTATGTCAACCTTATTTCTCCCAGCATGATGCTGACATTTCTGAATCGTCTCCGGATTTATCCGGATATTACCGGGGAAAAGGACGGATGGCCCATTGCGGTGCAGACAGCGGCCCTGTATCTGGAAAATTCCCCTTCTCTGCACAGGGGTCTGCTGTCTTTCGGGCATCATTCCGTGCCTTTGGATCACCGCAATGATCTTTATATTGATTTTTCGGCCACCCCCGAAGGAACGCGCTTCCTGCACCGTTTTGCCGGAATTTCGGCCTATGATTTTCTTGATATTTCAGCGCTTCCGGATTATGAACGGAAAGAACTGGAAGACTGGGTCAAAAACAAAATAGTCATTCTCGGGGAAACATATACCGGTTCGGGAGACTGTTTTGACACACCGATGGGTGTGGCATACGGCGCGGAGATTATCGCGGATACGGTTCATACCCTTTTGGAGAAAGGTCCTTTGCAGCCGGCCTCGGCAGCGGCGGAAATGCTGATTCGCATTTTTATTTTTTTTTCCCTGATTTTCTGCACAAAAACCGTTCCCGTACCGAAATATCAGATGGGCAATGCCCTGCTGCTTTTCGGCGCATTTATAATATTTTCCTTTTTTCTCTATATTTTCCAGGGCTGCATTGTTTCCATGACCGTGCATCTCATCACCGGAACCGCGGCATTTTTTATCCTCGTCCTCAGTTCCTATTACCGGATGCGGGAGATGCATATTGCAGAGCAGAAAAAAAGAGCGGCACTGGAATATGAACGGCAGGCGGCCGAAAGCGCAAACCGGGCCAAAAGTCTCTTCATCGCCAATATGAGTCATGAAATCCGTACTCCCCTCAATGCCATTCTCGGATTTGCGGAACTGCTGGAAGAAGAGACTGACAAACCCCTTCATCGCCGTTATCTGGCGACCATCCGTGCAGGCGGAAAGTCTTTGCTTTCGCTTATCAATGATATTCTGGATCTGAGCAAAATTGAATCCGGAAAATTCCGCCTGAATCCAGGCCCCCTGGATATCCGCGCGCTGCTGGAGGAAATGCGCATGATTTTTTCTGCGAAAATCGAAGAAAAAAAACTGGATTTTCAGGTAGAAAGTGATCCGGATATTCCCGAAGTGCTGCTGCTGGATGAAATCCGCATCCGTCAGATTCTGATGAATCTCATCGGAAATGCGGTAAAATTTACAGACAGCGGATATATAAAAATTTCGGTGCATCCCTATAACCCCTTTGGCTGCCGGGAAGACAGCTGCGGTCTGATGTTTTCCATAGAAGATACGGGCATCGGTATTCCGGCAAAAGAGCAGAAACGGATTTTCCGGGCCTTTGAACAGCAGGAGGGGCAGGAAAATGTCAAATACGGGGGAACCGGTCTCGGTCTTGCCATTTCCCGTCAGCTGGTGGAACTGATGGACGGGGAAATCCGCGTTCACAGCAAGCGGGGCAAAGGCTCTGTATTTTATTTTATTCTGAAAAATGTGCAGAAGGGGACCTGTATTCCAAAGGAAGCAGAAAGCCGCATATTCCCCGAAGTCCTTTGCTTTGAAAAAGCACAGATCCTCCTTGCCGAGGATGCGGAAATCAACCGGGAACTTATCAAAAGTTATCTCAAAGATTACCCTTTCCGCATTCTGGAAGCGGTCAACGGTGAAGAAGCTGTGCAGAAAGCAGCGAAATATCTGCCCGACATTATTCTCATGGACATCCGGATGCCGGTAAAAAACGGTTATGAAGCTGCCCGGATAATTAAATCTTCCCATAAACTGGCAGATACTCCCATTATCGCGCTGACTGCCTCCGGAGAGGGAGAGGTGAAAGAAGAGCAGACAATGTTTGATCTCCTCCTGAAAAAACCGGTCAGTAAAATCCGTCTGCTTGAAGTCCTGGCCCGTTACCTGATTCATAGTGAGGAGAAACCTTTCTGCCGGAAAAATGAGGCAGACAGTCTTTCTCCGTCTCTGTTCCCCCGGGAAGCGGAACAGCCGGAATTGCCGGAGGAACTGCTCACCATACTGGAAGGGCAGGTGTACCGGCAATGGGAAGAACTTTGCGGTGTATTGCATATAGACCGGATAGAGCAGTTTGCTGCGGATATGCAGAAAACCGGAGAACAATATCATTTTCCGCGGCTCAGTGCATGGGGGAAAGAACTGGAAAACTGCGCCCGCTGTGTGGATATTGAAGAGATTCCGAAAATTCTCAACCTTTTCCCTGAGATAAAGGAAGAACTGAAAATCTATGCAAAAATCCCTTCGCCCCCTTTGCAAAGCAGGGATTGATCTTATTTCATACAGACTGCAGGAAAATATTTTCGGGCTTACCTGTTCCCGGGTTCTGCCCGGGAACACATTTTGGGAGCGGTTCTGCCTCTCACACTTTAACCTGTTCCGGGATCTGCCCCAATGGCATTACGGTAAGGAAAGGGATTTTTCAAAGCCATGAAAGCGCGTATTGCTTTCCTTACCTAATGGACTGTCAAATATATTTCTGCACACTCAGAAAAACTGCGGAGGAGTGCCAAACGGAAAGTCCGGCAGACTTCCGGGCTTTCCGTCCGGACTTTTGAAAAGGGTAAAGAATATATTTGACAGTCCACTTAACGGCATTACAGGTATGAACACAAACGTAAAGGAGAAAACATGGAAAAAACAGAAAAAGAAGGTTCGGAAATCAGACTTCTCATCGTCGGAGGTGTGGCCGGAGGCGCTTCTGCGGCCGCACGGGCAAGAAGACTCAGCGAAAAGGCACACATCACCATTATTGAGCGGGGATATGATGTATCCTTTGCCAACTGCGGTCTGCCCTATCATATCGGCGGAGAAATCACAGACCGGGATCGGTTGAATGTGCAGACCGCGCAGACACTGGAGGCCCTTATCAACACCGGGGTAAAAACCCGCACCGAGGCACTGTCCATTGACCGTGAAAAAAAGACACTGCGGGTAAAAAATCTGGAATCCGGACAGGAATCGGAACTGTCCTACGATAAACTCATCCTCGCGCCGGGGGCGGCCCCTTTGCGTCCGCCGCTTCCGGGTATAGAAAATTCACGGATTATGACTCTCCGGAATCTGCAGGATATGGACAGTATTATCGAAGCCGCGCAGAAAGCCAAGGAAGTGCTGATTATCGGAGCGGGATTCATCGGACTGGAAATGGCCGAGCAGCTGCATCATATCGGTAAAAAAATCAGTCTGGTGGAACTGCAGGAACAGGTGCTGCCCCAGATGGACCCGGAAATGAGCAAATATACCGAATCGGAACTGCGGGACAAAGGGGTCAATCTGGTGCTGGGGGACGGTATTTCCTCTTTTGAAGGAAAATCCGACCGTATCACCGCGGTTCTTAACTCGGGGCGGAAACTGGATGCGGAACTGGTGATACTTTCCATCGGTGTGAAAGCCGAAAGTAAGTTGGCACAGGAAGCCGGACTGGAAACAGGTATGCGGGGAACCATCGCTGTCAACGAATTTCAGCAGACTTCGGATCCGGACATTTACGCGGCGGGCGATGCCGTGGAAACGGCCGAACCCATACTGGGTCAAAGGACATCCGTCCCCTTGGGGGGGCCGGCAAACCGCCAGGGCAGGGTGGCTGCGGACCATATCTTTATGCCTGAAAAAGCCCGTCCCTACCCCGGCACCCTCGGCACGGCCATTGTACGGGTTTTTGATGCCGTGGCGGCCATGACGGGCTGGACAGAAAAACGTCTGAAAGATGCCAAAGAAGATTTCCGTGCGGTTGTGGTCACAGATAATCACCATGCGGGATATTATCCGGGGGCCACCCATCTCACAGTCAAAATCATCTGGTCCCCCTCAGACGGCCGTCTGCTGGGCGCGCAGGTCACGGGTGTGGAAGGTGTTGACAAACGTATTGATGTGCTGGCGACCATGATAAAAGGCCGGCAGACCGTTGATGATCTCTGCCATCTGGAGCTGGCCTATGCCCCGCCTTTCGGCAGTGCCAAGGATGTGCTGAATATTGCGGGATTCGCGGCTGCAAATCTCCGGGACGGACTCACGGATGTCACCTGGGAACTGCCCCGGGGAGAGGATATACAGATTCTGGATACCCGGCCCAAAGACATGACCGATATCCACCCCCTCAAAGGTGCCGTCAATATCCCTCTGCCTGAGCTGAGAAAAAACATGGACAGGCTGGACAAAAACAAAACCGTCGTTACGGTCTGCGCACTGGGCAAAACCAGTTATTTTGCCTCCCGCATTCTCCGTCAGAACGGATTTAAAGCCAAAGGACTGATGGGCGGGCTTCGGGTTTTTGAAGGTTTTCCCCAGCTTTTTCCGGAAGAAGCCGCAGATGCCGCGGAAAAAACAGTCCCGGCGGCGCTGCCGGATCCCGCGGATATTTATGATCTGGATGCCACCGGTCTGGCCTGTCCCGGGCCTTTGCTGAAAGTCAAAGAAGCCGTAAAGGATCTGAAACCCGGACAGGTGATGGAAGTCACCGCATCGGATATGGGTTTTGCACGGGATCTGCCGGTATTCTGCAAATCCGCAGGCATGGAGTTTCTGGGTGCGGAAAAGAAAAAAGGACTGATGATCGGACGTCTCCGCCGTCCCACCGAAGAAACACTGCCGGACGCGGATGCTGTTTCCTCCGCCCCCCGGAAAGGGGCCGCTCTGGTGCTTTTTTCCGGAGAACTGGACAAGGCCCTGGCCAGTCTGATTATCGCAAACGGAGCTGCGGCTCTGGGCGGGGAAGTAACTGTATTTTTCACTTTCTGGGGGCTGAACCTGCTGCGCAAAGATCAGGTCGTGGACATTCCGGAAAAAACCCTGATGGATAAAATGTTCGGCAAAATGATGCCCAGGGGGATCCACAAACTGCCCCTGTCCAAAATGCATTTCGGCGGTCTGGGAACCGCCATGATGAAAGATCGGATGAAAAGCAAAAATCTCCCCGATCTTCCCGGTCTTCTGGCCGAAGCCCGGAAAGCCGGTGTAAAACTGGTGGCCTGCTCCATGTCCATGGAAGCCATGGGCATCCGGCAGGAAGAGCTGATTGACGGTATCGAGCTGGGCGGTGTGGCCGATTTTCTTGGTGCATCACAGGAAAGTGCAACGAATCTGTTTATATGAAAGTCCTTCACCGCAGGTCGGGTCAGCGAAGCGTAACCCGACACATATATTTGATATTGTTGGGTTACGCTTCGCTGCGGAGACGCACACCGTGCGTCTCTGCGGTGTGTTTTCATGCTTCGTTGTGACCCCGCGGTCATGAGCGTTTATATGAAAGTGTTTGCGAAAAACCGGCCTCGGCCTTCATTTTCGCACTCCGCGCAGCTTTCATGTTTCGCTGTGAGTCACGGTTCATTTATCTGACAATTCTGCAACGGGGGAACCGGGGATTCGGTGCCGGGTGTCAGGTGTTCGGTGTCAGGGGTTCGGTGTCAGGGGTTCGGTGTCAGGGGTTCGGTGTCAGGTGTTCGGTGTCAGGTGTTCGGTGTTCGGTGTTCGGTGTCAGGGGTTCGGTGTCAGGGGTTCGGTGTCAGGGGTTCGGTGTTCGGTGTCAGGGGTTCGGTGTTCGGTGTCAGGGGTTCGGTGTTCGGTGTTCGGTGTTCGGTGTTCGGTGTCTTACCCCCTCCCTGAGGGAGGGGAGTTTTAAGGCATTCTGCCCCTCCTCAGGGGGGGGGGATTTTCAGCTTAAGGCAACAGCACTGCTGCTGTCCCTTCGGGGAGGGAGTATTTTTTCTTGTGGAAAGAGCATTGGTCTGTATCTTATCCGGAAAATACAGGCCAGAAAGTAAAAAAAAAATACAGGAGGATGCGGAAATTCAGTTCCCGAAAGGAGAAATATGATGAGGGAAGGAAAAAAGAAAATCCTGGTGGTAGAGGATGAAAGCTATCATATCCATGTACTTCTGGACATACTGAAACCCGATTACAGGGTCAGTATATCCAAAGATGGCACGGATGCCCTGCGGAAAGCCGTTTCCAAATCTCCTCCGGATTTAATCCTGCTGGATATTATCATGCCGGGTATGTCCGGTTATGAAGTCTGCACCCGGCTCAAGGCAGATGAAAGAACCCGCGACATTCCGGTCATCTTCATCAGTTCTCTGTGTGAGGTGAAAAATATTGTCAGGGGTTTCTCCCTCGGCGGAGTGGATTATGTGACCAAACCCTTTCAGACCGAAGAAATTCTGGCCCGTGTCCGAACCCATATTGCCATGCGGGAAATGCAGATTCGCCTGAAAAATCAGAATATCCGCCTTCTCCATGAAATCGGGGAACGGGAAAAAGCGGAAAAAGCTTTGCAGCAGGCCAATGAAGAACTGGAAAAGCGTGTGGCAGAAAGGACCGCCGAGCTGGACACTGCCAACCGGGAACTGGCAGTCGCCAAAGAAAAAGCCGAATCTGCCAGTCGGGCCAAAACCGAATTTCTTTCCCGTGTCAGTCATGAGCTGCGTACCCCCATGAGTCCCATCATCGGTATGACCGATCTCCTGCTCATGTCGGAAACACCGGACGCGCAGCAAAGAGAATTTCTGACAGCCATCCGGGATTCTGCGGCCCATCTTTCCACAATTATTGACGATCTCATCGAGCTGACCCAGCTGGAGGCAGAAGACAGCGAATCTGTCTGTGAAGCATTTGACCCGGAAATGCTGCTGGAAAGTATAATGGAAACCCTGGAATTTGATGCGGAAAACAAAGGACTGCAGCTGTCTGTTTTCTGTGATCCGGAAATCCCCGATTCCCTGCACGGTGATCCGGACCGCCTGGAAAAAATTCTTAAAAAACTGGTGGAAAACGCAATTAAATTTACACAGAAAGGCAGCATCCGCATATCTGCGGCCCCTGGGGAAAAAAATGAAAATGAACTGTATCTCCGGTTCTCGGTGCAGGATACGGGCATTGGAATCCCCGCGGACAAACTGCAGGATCTTTTCGGAGATTTCAGCCAGGCAGACGGCTCTTCCACCCGTGAATACGACGGACTGGGCATGGGGCTTACCCTGGTAAAACGGATGCTTACCCTCATGGGGGGAAATCTTTGGGCGGAAAGTGAGGAAGGAAAAGGGAGCACCTTTCATTTCAGTCTTCCCTTTGCAATGATTTGATGATCCCGTAAAAAATCGGGGGGTGGGTCAAATCCGCTGATTTTTTTCTGCCAAGGCCTATGCAATACGCCCCGGCGCTTTAAGGTGATTTCTGAAAAAGATAATACCGGAGGAGTGCCGAACTGAAAGTCCGGCAGTGTCCGGCAGATGACAGTCCCGCTCACAGACTTTCCGTCTGCGGCTCCTTCGGGGACGGTCAGCAGATCGAAAAGTTTCCGGAGGAGTGCAAAAATTGCATTTTTGCATGGGGCAGCCGGGAGATGCGGCGGTGCAGAAAGATGCCTCAGCAACCTTTATGTCCCGTAGGGACAACAGAAAACAGCCCGGCAGTTTACTGCCGGGATCGGGATTCCATATCTGAATCAGTCCCGCAGG
>JAABRU010000378.1 GCA_011390755.1 Desulfobacteraceae bacterium
CCCGGACTCGTTACGGGGCTCCGCCCCGTAACACCGGAGGTGAGGCTCCGCCTCATACTGTGTACGGGGCGGAGCCCCGGAAAAATGCGTTACGGGGCAGAGCCCCGTAACGAGTTGTAAAGGACTTTCATATAAACGGCCATGATATGCAGTCACAACGAAAAATGAAAGCAGGGTGCGTTAGGCGCTATCCTTAACTCACCGTAATATATCCGGTTCAGTGCGTTACGCTTCGCTAACGCATCCTAGTGTAAAGGACTTTCATATACGCAATTATAAAGGACTGTCAAACGGAAAGTCTGGCCGTGCTTTATGTCAGGTTTAAAACATTTGATAGCCGGGTTGCAGTATTTTTTTTTATTTTCGGACATCTGCTGAATTTACCTGAAATAAAAAAATGGCAGAAAATTTTACCGCAAAGCAGCAGAGAGTGCAGATATCTGAAGGGTTTTTTCTTTGCGTTCTTTGCGTCTTTGCGGTGAAAATCTTATTTCCGGCCCATCCGCGTGAATCCGCTGTCCGGTTTTCCGACTCCGGTTTTTTTCCCAAAGGGGATATTACATTACAGAATCAGTGTGTAATTCCCGTCACTGATGATGAAAAGGACTGCGGATCAGATCTGTTTATTATACTGTGTTCCGGACGGGAAAAACCAAAGGAGGATTCAGGTAAGTCATTGCTGCCGTGCTCCGGACGGGAAAAATCAATGGAAGATTCGGGCGGATGATTGCTGTCTGCTGAAAATACCATCCCGGAATCATAACGGATTATCCTTAATTTTCTGCTATTTATAATATTGCCGTGTATGGGGCCGGACAGACGGTTCATTTCAAGATAAAGTTCTTCCAGATGGAGCAGACTCCCCAGTTCCGGGGGAGGTGCCCCCTGCAGCCGGTTGGCTCCCAAATCCAGAATCCGCAATTGGCGGAGATTGCCCAGCTGCCGCGGAATTTTTCCTTCCAGTCGGTTGAGTCCCAGATACAATTCTTCCAGATTCTTCATTGTGCCGATTTCCAAAGGAATTTTTCCATGCAGTTCATTGGATTCCAGATTCAGGACAACCAGTTTTTTCAGACGGGACAGTGCCGCTGGGATAAAAGCGGAAAGCGCGTTGGATTCCAGATTCAGATACAGCAGATGGGAAAGATCCCCCATTTTTTCGGGGAGCGGGCCTTTGAGACCGTTGTCAGGTAGACAAAGACTGATGACACGGCTTCGGACCACATCACATTTCACGCCGAACCAGGAACATTCCGTACCGGGATGCCCGTTCCAGCCCCCGCTGTTTTCCCAGTTCATTCCCTCTGTGCTTTCATAAAACGCGGTGAGTGCGCTGCGTTCTGCCGCGGAAATATCGGCCCACACTTTTCCGGACGGCCCTATTGTGAACGATATGAAAAGAAAAGATACCGCAAGAATGCCATGTTTTTTTCCCATTGTCCTCCCCCTTTCTGAAAAAATTATACTTTCTGTCAAATTTACTGTTTTGGGGAAATTATACAATGGGGAGAAGGGTGTATTCAGGGAAAGGAAAAAGCGGTTTCCGGCTTCGGAAAAACAATACAGACTTTCAGAAATTCATTTTCCGGAGGCCGGCTTGCCCTGTCAGCGTTTATAGTGCGTCGCAAATGAACTGATACCGTAAATCTGTTTTCAGTTTCCGATAAATAGTGAGGGAACATCACAGGCATCCTTTGGCCAGTTTCAGTGCATCTTCTTTGCTGCGGATTCTGCCGTTGAACCTGGCTTCTTCCACAATATGCAGAATTCTTTTAAAATCCGGGGAAGGGCGCAGACCGAATTCCCGGATCAGGTCATGACCGTTAAGCAGGGGCGGGGCAGATTTTTTTTCGAGAAAGTCCCTGCTGTACAATCCATAGATTTTCTTAACAAATTCCTGGAATTCCCCTTTTTCGGGGATTTCGCTTTTGGCTGCATCATCTGCCAGCGCGTGGAGCAGAAGCAGGGGGGTATATTCCCCGGATTTCATAAAAAAACGGATAATGCCTTTCTGCTTCAGGGTCCTGTTCTGCCC
>JAABRU010000272.1 GCA_011390755.1 Desulfobacteraceae bacterium
CAGGAGATGATGTCATTTATCACTTTTTTATGAACAGCCGGCATTCTGCCGCCGAAACGTTCAATATAAACCGGTCCGTATTCAGTGAATATGTCCTGTATGGCACTCACGGCGGAATCCTTTCATCATATCATTGATAAGGGAATACGCATCCTCCTGACCTTTCTGCGTCAGATGCAGGTAAATCATGGTGGTTTCCGGGTTGGCATGTCCGGGGTACTTCTGTATCACCCGGATGTTCACACCGGATTCCAAACCCGCCCCCCCCTTTGCCCCGGTGGACATGAACCTGCATCCTGTCCTTATCAGTATCGGACACCTGCAGGAACAGGGCCTCCTGCAGCCGCAGCCCGCAGGCACAGACTGTTGCAAGGTAAGTGTGATTGTGAAACGTGCGGACATGACGGAGGATGCTGTAAACCTCCTCCCGGCTGAGCACACAGGGAAGCCGTCTTTCCTTCTCTGATTTCAGGATATTAAAAATATGCCAGTCCCGGCGGATGACATGCTCATAAAAGAAACGGATGCCGCAGTAACAGATTTTCATGGTGTCCGGCGCCCATCCGGTCACATTCTTCCGGTAAAGGAAATAATCCCGGAGTTCCTCTCCGGTAATCTCATCCGGTTCTTTACCGAAGTATTCAGTCAGCATCCGGACGGCCCGGGCGTAACACTCCTGCGTGCGTTTACTTTTTCCGTTGATCTGAAGGGCTTTGACGGTTTCTTCGTACCATTCTGTGCGGAGTACCTTTGCCATAATACATCTCCTTTTTTTAAGGGTTGATAAACGGGATGTATTATGGCATAAAATAAAAAACGATGAAAATATGATGAAATAAGGAAGGAAATCAGGGGGAAGGAATGCCCCCTGCCGCCTTAGCTGCTTACTTGAACCATGCGTTCAAGCGGACAGCGGTGAAAGCCCGGAGGGAGTCTTTTTTTCACGGCTGCCGCTTAACTCAGTGTTTTAAAATAAAGATCAATAATTCAAGGAGGATTAAGATGAAGAAGAGTTGCACATTTGCCATTTTACTTTCTGTAGTTGCATTTTTTGCTGGATGCAAACTCACGATTTTTACTTTTGACGCACCGGATAATGCTCAGACCGGCACAATAATTACACTGACGCTTACAGGAGAAGCCAAAGAAAACAATGATGGTGCCAGCAAATACGGTGTGGTTTTGCAACTGCCAGAAGACTGGTTTGTCATATCAGCAGATGCGAATGCGGGCTTTCCGCAGCCCCTTATTGCCAGCAGCGATTTTATACCGCTTTATACCCCTGAAGCGGGAAACAAGATATGGATTGGGACTTACTCATTTCCAGGGTCAGGAGACAGAACTGTAAGCGCCAATATCAGAATTATCACGGGTGATTTTTCAGGTAATTATGGCGACAGGAAAAATTTCACAATCAAAGCGGTGGCCGGTGTCCTGAGAGATGGGAGATGGAAAACAGATGACCCCGTGGACATATTTGATTTTCATCAAATAACACAAGACAAATATGTTGAAGTTATTTCTGTCGAAAAAATACAGGATACAATCTCTCCTTCCCGTGTGCTGGAAAATCAAATCCAGCTAAGCTATTGCGGATGCAATGACAAAAAAATCTCTGTTGACTGGACAGAATATGATGAAGAAAGTGAAGGTGATGTTGTCATGTATCAGGTTTACTATTATGGTCCATGTCTTTATTCACCCTGCACTTGGAATTCTCAGTCAGTAATGGCAGGTACAAAGACATTTAGTATCAACAATGTAACGGAGGGAGAAGTATATTCTTTCAAAATAGCAGCACTTGATGAGGCTGCTTTTAAAGAGATTCCTGATGAAAGTCAATACACTGACAACATTGTCACAATCAAACCGGAAACATGGGATGTCGGTGGAGATGGAAGAATAGGACTGGAAGAAGCTATAAGGGCGCTACAGATTGTTTCAGGACAACATTGAAACTTGTTATGTTTTTGCCATTCATTGCCGAAAACGACTTAATGCAGTGAGCAGAATGCAAAGGCTAACCCGTCGCTCATTGCGTCAGGATAAATCCGGAATAAAGGGAAGGGCCGAAAGCCCTGAAATTTATTATTATTACCCAACGGGTGAAAGTCCCGTCCGATTAAAGCGTAACCGGCAGATCGGTAGCAACGTCCGGGGGTAAACCCGGTAACGGGAGTCCGAAGCCGGACGGAGTGGGAATGCAGGCCGTGTCACTGAGCCCCGGAAAGGGTATAATCGCGGACATTGGATAAATCCTGATAAATCAGGAGGAAAGCCGACGTTACTGAGCGGACGGAAGGCAGCAGACCGCATCACGCTACAGTGAGTGATGAGGTCTCCGCCGGGGTCTGGGGGAGCAGCCGACAAGGCCCTGATCCTGCGGGTGAAAGTCCCGCCATGCCAACTGCCCGGTTCAGGCATGTAGCGATACCACAGTCCGTGCAGGGTAACCGCACGCTCACTGCGTGGTGCAACCGGCCCGGCCGCCTATAAAATAGCGGTGGGAGCAACCCGGGGGTCTGGCAAATATGGGAGCATGAACATAAAGGAATGACTCAGCTCCGAAAAGGTGGCCATCACAGGAAGCTGCTGTGTGATGGATATTCTGTGCGCCGAACCTGTTCAGACTGAGGTGAGGCCGATGTTCTCCGGGAAGAAACGGGTAAACGCACCGGAGAAGCATGGCGGGGTACGGGTCCAGGCACCTATATAAAGATTAAGGAGATAACGTCGGGAAGGGCAGGTTTCCGGCAGGGGCACGCAGCAACCTGCAAAGACCCGGAGCACAGGGTGACAAACCGGGGTTGCGGGAGGATTCCGGTCTGGCGCATGAGTCCGTAAGAGCGGTGATGGTCGGGTAATTCCGATCTGTATCACACAGGATGTGATACCCGGAGGGGTAACACCCTGACGGGGATCACACAGGATGTGATACCCGGAGGGGTAACACCCTGACGGGGCAAAGGGGCTCCCGGTACATCGGTCGCCTGTACGGAAGACACCGGTAAGAGACTCAGATCTGAAAAGCCGGTAAACGGAGCCGTCGGCTATCCGGAAAGTAAACCATATTGCCGAGGGGTGTATGCAGGCGTGTACTTAGGGACCCGGAAAAAGATAATTCCCCCGGTTAATCCCGGCAGCAGAGAATAAACGGGTGGCTGTTTTTTTCTGTCAGACAGTTTCAGCGGATTTATTTTTTGCCGGGTCCCTTAAGTTTCCGGCAATAGGGGAAGACTGTCCGGAGATAACGCATGAAGGCCGGTGACCGCCAGCCGGCCCCGGGAAATCCGACCGTCCGGGATGAGAGGGGGGCTTACGGAAACGTGACTTATGGCGGAACCGGGAACCCGCTGCACAACCGAAAGGGTGCAGGTCGGAAACTCTCTGCCTAACAGTGTGCGCGTTGTATTTCTACCCGACGGTCAGGGCATGTATTCAGAGGGGTAATCCGGGAACCCGGGAGGAACCGTATGGTCTCTATGATTTTTCTTCCTGCAGCACCTTTACCATTTCCCGGCCTGTCTGATATGCCTCTTCCAGGTATTCGGGATGCCGCAGCACATCCCCCTGCAGATCAAGTTCCCGGAAAAGAAGGGATTTCCACAGTTCCGCATCCAGAACATCCAGAAAGTAGCGGACTGTCAGCAGCACACCGTCAAACAGTTTTTTTCCTTTGGTGGCTCCGGCAGAGATGAACAGACCTTTGCGGACGGCCTGCCATTTGCCGAAGGGTACTTTGTCAATCCAGTATTTTCTGACCCAGCCGGATTGAAAGCGGTCCATAAAAATTTTGGTATGGGCGCTGACTGTGTAGAAAAAAATCGGGGATGCCAGCATGATTCCGTCCGAATCCAGCATGAGATCCCGCACTTTCTGAAAATCATCTTTGATTGCGCATTCACCCGATTCTTTGCATTTGTATATTTCCAGGCAGGGGGATATTTTCTGATCCCGCAGGTGGATTTCCCGCACCTCCGCCCCTTCTTCCCGTGCGCCTTCCACTGCGCGCTGTAAGAGCAGGGATGTGTTTCCTTTCCGTCTGGGGCTGCCGTATACTGCAACAATTTTTACCATGCGAGTTCCTTTTCTGTGAGGGTTCAGGGAATAAGAGTCTGCAACGACTCCTGACGGGCAGTTATTTGAAATTATCAACTTTGATGAGCCTGCGAAAAGCCCGGATTCCAAAAATCTTTATTAATAAAATCAGAGTTTTAATATGTATCAAAACCTGATTTTCAGACTTTTTACGAGTCCATCAACTTTGATGACCTGCGAAAAAGTCAGTCAGGAAAAAATATGCCACATGACAATGCGCCCGTGCCGGTATTTTACAACAATATATTGCGGTCGGAATTTAGGGACCTGACTTTTTACGGAACCATCAAGTTTCAGAAGATCGAAATTGACGGAGGGGAATTTTCGTCCCTCTGGAATACTGCCAAAATTCCGCTCCGATCCATTTTGGCACTTCTTTTGCGGTCTTTCCGACTTCGGGAGCAGCCGGGAGGAACCGATAAACCGGACAGCAAATCAGACTCCCTGCCGTTTTACAGACAGGCTCCGAACTCCCGCAGAATTTCTGCATACAGTTCTTTTCCGATGGCAAGTCCGGTATCTATAAACTGGGGGCCGTATTTTTTACCGGTTTCGGAGCGGAACGTCTTTTTCACAGATGCAATTTTCTGCAGGGCCGCCGGATATTTTTTCATAAAATCCTCCAGGGGAATTTTCAGAAAAATAACCATATCCCATACGGTATTCTGAAAATTATCCGGCCCCCAGCGGAATTTATCCGCATCATACAGGCAGTCAGAAATCAGGAGACCTTCGGGAGTATGTACGGGAGAAATATCTTTAAATGCT
Source organism: Desulfobacteraceae bacterium (assembly GCA_011390755.1). Lineage (GTDB taxonomy): Bacteria > Desulfobacterota > Desulfobacteria > Desulfobacterales > Desulfococcaceae > JAABRU01. Next base: position 4,867 of record JAABRU010000272.1, read on the forward strand.
TCATGGTTACGGATAGCCTGCGCAATGTCTTCAATTTCCCGGGGCCTGAGAGGATACTGTTTCAGAAGATTTGCTGTAAAATCCGCACCGGCTCCGGCATGGTTCTTTTCTTTTCTCCGGATGTCGTGAAACAGACCGGCACACTGGGCAAGAAACATTCTGCGCCGGATATAGTCAAGAGAATATGTGCTGCCGATGTATTCAGCAAAAACAAGGGTTCCGGCATCCAGGCTTACTTTCCGGGCGTGTTCGGAACCATGCCCGAAATCCTCATCCAGTTGAAAAAAAGCATAATTCCGCAAATCACGAAGCAGGGGATCGGATACAAACAGTCGTCTGGAAAATTCTCCGGCCAGGAAAAAATCACTGTAAAAAGCGGGGACGGGAAAGCGGGAGGCAATCCGGCGTGCCTGCTTTCGGATATGCCCGTAAATACGGGTGATGTCTTCACCGGAATGCAAGGTCGGTGTGTCAGAAAAAGGGGGCATGGGATTTCCGCCCCCGGAAAAATATGGATAAATTAAGAACCGGCAATAGAAAAAGGGTTGCCGCAGACCTTCCAGCGGCCTTCTTCTTTTATCAGTTTGATCTCTTCTTCAACATGGAAAATATCGTATCTGTCTTTCTTGGAGAAGAATGTCCGCAGGGGGGATCTTTTTTCAAAGGTCAGGCGGATTCTGGCCGTATCATGGGTTCTGTCCAGGGTGTCTGTCTGCAGATGGTAGATATTTTCTTTCACATAGCAGCCCAGACCGAAACCGCGGGCTTCCGCTTCCCTGCGGGCTTTATAAATGTAGTCACCGATGACATCCGTATCATTCTGCACTTTTGCAGATTCACAGAGCCGTTCAGACAATACGGCTTTGTCATAGGCATAATATGCTTTCGCAAATTCTGCCGCCGCTTTGTCAGGGGCATCCTGTGTGTCCGCATATACCAGCAGCACCTGAACCGCAACCCCCAGAACCAGCGCCGTAATTAATGAGATAATCATTTTACCCTGCATCATTTCACCGTTCTCCTTTCACAATCTGTTGATGTTAATGAAATAAAAAAATAAGCATCCGGATTTTTCGGAAAATCTGTGCCATGCTGTATTTCAGAAATTGCGGTTTCATAGCATGGAATGAAAAAATATTCAAGGATAAAAGAACGGGGGGGGCAGAGGGGGAAAGGGGGATACTGCTGTGAGGGCAAATTTCGTTCCCTTCACTTTCGGATATTCTGTAACTGCCTGGTTTTTGTTTGCCCCCCGGCAGGTGGCAAACTGACTTAATTATTATCTCCGCCTTGCTTTTTTGTAAAAAATGTTATATATGAAAAAATGTCCGGCAGACAGTGTTCCGCAACGTTTTTACTCTTGTTTGCTCTTGCAGAACCCACTCAAAACCGATAAGAAAACAGGATGGCAAAATGAATTTTATTTCAAAAAATACTACGGTTTCTTTTCTGATAATCTGCCTTTTTGCCCTGCAGGGCTGCGGCGGTGACGAAATCCCTCTCAAAGATATTGAAAAATCCCTCGGCAATGTGCCCACTTATTCGGTTGTACTGGCTGATATGAAAGAGGAAGGGAATTTTATCAAGGAATATTCTCACAAATATCGCATTATACAGCCGGATATGGCCTGGGATAAGGGATGGTTTACCGTGCCGGAAAATTTTTACCGTGCCAATGAAAATTTTCTGGGTATGGCCATTGCCGGAAAAAATAACGGGGATGTGATAAAGGCTGCCGCTCCCCTCCTTTATCAGTATGTGGGGAATCCGCAGTACGGTCAGTGGCGGAGTGACGGCCGGGGGGGCGAATTATGGGCATTCAGCCGGGGCACACCTCTTTTTAACGAGCTGGACATTGATGTTCACCTTCCGGTCAGTAAAAAGCATTACAGGCAGTATAAGGATTCCCTGTCCAAAAAAATGCCCTTCTACGGTGCCAAAAATCAGTACGGAACAAAAGGGACATTTACACAGAAAACAAAACCGAATTTTTTTGAGCGGAAAATGGCGCAGCAAAAGGTGCAGAAAGCATCTTTTTCTCAAAAGGTTTCCAGCCGGGTCGGAAGGTCAAAAACCAGCTTCCGGGGCAGATCCGGAAGCAGTGGCAAATAATTCAGGAAAGGGGATAAAAATATGAATCTTGATGCTTTGCTGACGGCCGCAGTTCTGATTACGGCATTTTATATTGTTTTTTTTATCGGCAAACTGATAAACGACCTGCTTCACCGGGAATACAACCTGACCCATGAACTGGTGGAAAAAGACAATCCCGCACTGGCTCTGGCGGTGGGCGGTTATTATTTCGGTCTGGTGCTGGCTATCGGCGGCTCCCTGGCCGGGCCGGGTATCGGCATTACGGATGATCTGATAGATCTGTTTATTTACGGCTTTTTGTCCGTCATCCTTCTGAATCTTTCCTGGCTGATTTGCGATAAGATTATTCTTTATAAATTTAAAAGCAGTGATGAACTGATCCGGGATCAGAATCCCGGAACCGGTGTGGTGATTCTGGGTATCTGCGTGGCCTCCGGTATGATTATTTTCGGTGCGGTTACCGGCAAAGGCGGAAATATATGGACGGCCATGGGGTTCTGGGCCATCGGGCAGTTGATGCTGATTCTCGCAGCATGGGTGTATAACCGTATCACTCCCTACTGCATCCACGATGAAATCGAAAAAGACAATATTGCGGCGGGTGTCAGTTTTGCCGGGGCACTGGTGGCCATCGGTGTTATTATCGGAATGGCGGCATCCAGAGATTTTACATCCTGGGCGGATGATGTTCCGGCCTTTGCAGGCATTGCCCTGACCGGTCTGGCCATGCTGCCGGTGGTCCGTTTTCTGACCGATTGAGTATGAATC
>JAABRU010000273.1 GCA_011390755.1 Desulfobacteraceae bacterium
AATCAGAGAATTTTTCTTCAGTATTTTTTAGAAAAAAACAGGGAAGATTATGACAATAATTTTGATGAATTATGCTCTGATTTAGGGATTTAGATCTGCACAAGTTCAGTAATAAGGTTGAGCAGCACCTGCTGCAATTGCCCGGGATCTCCGTAAACCGGCCTGGTTTCAGGAGAAATATTCTGAATAATGTATATTCCGTGTACAGTGGCTTTCTTTGCAATCATGTTAATTATCTGAGGTATAAATTCTCTCAGATCCACATCCTGAAGCACGGGTTCACTCTGCCTTCCGAATTTCAGAATGGCCTGGGTAATTCCGGCGCACCGCTCTATCTGCAGTTTGATCTGTGACATGGAATCTTCCACTTCGGAAAGGGAATCCGAGGGAGGGAGTAATCCGCTTTTCTTAAATTCATCCAGATTCATCTCTATCAGTGCCTGCTCACTCCGGATTATCTGAAGCGGATTATTGATTTCATGGGCAAAACCCGCGGCCATCTCTCCCAGTTCCGCCAGTCGCTGAGAGCGGATCAGATGCTGACCGAGTTCCTTTTTTTCAGAATCCATCTGCTTCATGCTGCTGATAATCCGGTCTGTGATATAAAAAGCCACAGCGGTAATCAGGATAAAACCGATCATGGAAATGATAATAATGAAATTACCGACAATCCGGAGCGATTTGAAGGCATCTGATTTTTCCTGGCGCACTACAAGCAACCATTCTTTGTCTTTCAGCAGGGTTGTGGCAAAAAGATATTCCTCACCTTCTTTGTTTTTATCTATAAATGTTCTGATTTCATTTTCTTTTTCCGCATATCGGATCGGATCGGAGGTAATATCCATCAGTTTTTTCCCGGAACGCATATTGGTCTGCAGAATGCCGTCCATGTTTATCAGATACGCCTCTCCGCTTTTACCGATTCGTACCTTTTCCACAAGATCGGTAAACATCTGGGTATCTATGGTGGTCCGGAGTATCCATTGGCGGGAACCGTCACTTTTTTTCACAGCAATAATAAAATGGGGAACCTTCCGGTACCCCAGGAAGATATCACTGATATAATATCCCTGTTTCATCACCCTGATAAACCAGTCTTCTTCACGATAGACTTTCCATTTCAGAGCATAAGGCCCGTTATAGGCTACATGACTGCCGGATTCATCAAATACGCCAAGATCCGTCAAAGCCTCCGATCCTGCCTGAAGATTTTGAAAAATCCGGTTTAATATCTCCGGGTTGCTCACCTGTTCATAGGAATAGGCATGGAGGATGAATTCAAGATCATGCCTGCGTTCCGCAAGAAAGGATTCAATCATTATACGATGATCCTCCACAATGCGTTTCATGCTCGCAATGGTACTGTTTTCAAGGGAGTTGGTAAATGAATAGTAACCGATACCCAGGCTTAGTATAAACGGGATTATGGGAACCAGGATCATACTCATCAGGACATTTTTGCGAATGGACAGATAATCTTTTTCAGTCATTTCATTCTCCATGTTTTTATGAACAATCCACTCATTTTGTTTTCAATGCCGTTTCCTTAAGATATTTTCTCCCTCCTTTGGAAAAGGGGGGCCGGGCGTTTTTTGCTTAAAAAAACAGTATTGATTTTTCATGAAGCAATCTTTATGCCATGAAAACATGTCCGCCTATCTGTTTTGAATTATATGATTTATTGAAAAGTATGCGCTGTTTTTTCCAGGATGGATGACCGTGTGCTGTCTGCTTTCTTTACAGGGTGTAAAAGCAGATAATAGATAGTGGGGCAAATCCGTTGTTTTTTATAACCACAAAGGACACGGAGATTCTGTGTTTTGCTGATTGGACAACGGATTTGCCCCACTACCCGGATAATACATTCCGCCGGGTGATTAAGGAAAATTTCTGCGGACTTGCAAGTGGGCTAGCGGGGCAGGGGAGGGGAGTCTTAAGGAAACGGCATTTGAAAAAATCTCTTTTCCAAATCCCCAGGACTTTCCGACGGCAGGCTGAATTCTAAAATTTCAATTGGTTATAGATTCCGAGGCATCGGCAGGCTTATTGACTTTCTAACAAAGGCATCGGGCATAACAGTAAAATCGGCCTGAATCCTTGACAATCATCAGGTTTTCCTTCAAAATCATATAAAATACAATTTGAAGGAAAACGATATGATTGTCAGGAAATGGACAAATAATCAGCGCCGGATTTTTCTGGATACGGCCCAACTGTACGGGGTATTTTCCCATACAATCCGTGAAAGCCGTTCTTTCAGAGGCGGAATGCACTGGAAAACCGCCAAAGGACGTCAGTATCTTTTCCGCACAAGAGACCGGAACGGATACGGAAAAAGCCTTGGTCCCCGGTCGCCTGAAACCGAAAAAATTCTGGCAGAATTTCAGGAAAAGAAAAATCATGTCCGGGAACGCCTTCGCTCCGTTCAGGAAAGACTGGAGGAACAGGCCCGTATATGTAAAGCGGTTCTGCTTTCCAGGGTTCCCCGCACCGTTACAGCAGTGCTGAGAGTGATGGAACAGGGGAATATTCTCGGTAAAAATATCATGGTTGCCGGTACGAATGCGCTGTATGCCTATGAGGCCGCTGCCGGGGTTTTTCTGGATGCACCGATCCTTGCCACCGAAGACTTGGATATTCTTTGGGATACCCGCCCCCGTCTGAAACTGCTCGGAGATGAAAGCGTCAAAGCCCGGGGACTCATGGGAATTCTGAAAAAGGCGGATCGCACTTTTTCCCTTATGAACAAAGGGGGATTCCGGGCTGTGAACCGTGACGGTTTCATGGTGGATCTCATCAAAGCGGAGCCACGAAAGATAGTACAGAAAGATAGCCGGAGAATGGGGGAAAAAGGAGACCTGGAAGCGGCTGAAATCCGGAATCTTCAATGGCTGATCTCTTCCCCGAAATTTCAGCATACGGTGATCGGAGATGACGGGTATCCGGCTATGATGCCGGTTCCGGATCCCCGCTCATTTTCCCTGCATAAAATCTGGCTGAGCCGTCAGCCGGACCGGGAAGCAGTGAAAAAACAGCGGGACAGGGAACAGGGCCTGACGCTTGCCCGGATGGTCATCCGCTATTTCCCCCAATATTCTTTTAATTCTTCAGAACTCCGCATGTTTCCCAAAGAAGTGGTGGAAGATGCGGTTTTGCAGATGTCGCAATTTGATCTGCCTGCGGGGTTGGAACTGCCGGACTTCTGATTTCTTCAGGTTTTGTGAGCATTCCTTTGCTGATTTTATAGCAGCATCCTTCCACAATTTTCCTTGATTTTTATTATTATTCCGAATTATAAGATAACCTCATACAACATTATTAAGAGGTTTATCTTATGGATTGTCAGGAAATCAGCCGAAATTTTGTCAATTACTATACATCCCGGGGCTTCCGCTCCATCCCCCCTTTTACAAAGTGGGGAGAAGAAAAGCTTAACAAAATGGCATTGAAGCACAGTCCACCTTTAACGAACGATAAATACAGCAGAGGACAGGATTATGGAAGCGTATAAATTTGAAACTACCGTGTTAGAGAATGGAATGATTCAACTTCCTGAAATCTCAAAATTTGCAAATCGCCAGATAGAAATTTTCATTGTGGTCAAACAAGAGGACAAACAGGCGGATACTGCCATAAATAAACTGATGCCGGAACAATTTACAGATAAATGGAAAGGTTTTTTAAAAGGTGTCGAGCCGGATGATTTAAAATTTCAATACCTGAGTGAGAAATTCAAATGAAAATTTTAATTGACACAAATGTGATTCTTGATATTGCACTGGAACGTGAACCGTTTGCCGACCATGCAGCATTACTGTTCAAAACAGCATATAAAAAGTCAATACAAATGTTTATGACAGCAACAACTGTCACTGATCTGTATTATATCTGTAGAAAGGCAAAAGGAAAAGAGACTGCCTTGTCATTTATTGAAGATCTGATTCAGTTTGTGGATATTGTTTCCGTTGATAAAAATACCATTATAAAAGCATTGCGCTCCGAAATCACGGATTTTGAGGATGCTGTACAGGTCTGTTCTGCGAACAGGGTAGGAATAACCATCATTATTACCAGAAATGAAAAAGATTTTATCATGTCCGGCCTGAACATACAGAATCCCGAATCATTTTTGCAAACATTACAGACAAATATTCAAACATAAAGATTTATTTTCCCTCTGTTGAAATTCCAAACAGTCACAAATTGAGCGGACTTTGCATAAAAAAACAAAAATATGGGAAGAAATTGATTTTATTACCGGAAACTTTCCAATGCTCATCCGGATATATTCGTTTCTGAGTCTGACGAATATGAAATTTCCAATACTCCTCCCAATCTCCGCTTTGATAAATTGCCCGAAGTTTAAGAGGTGCTTCTGCTCCTTCAAGTCCCCACCCTGCCCCGCTGATTTCAAACCGGTCTTTAACCAGATGCTTACACTCATAATATCCCTGTTTCATCACCCTGATAAACCAGTCTTCTTCACGATAGACTTTCCATTTCAGAGCATAAGGGACCCGGCAAAAAATAAATCCTCTGGAATTATTTGACAGATTTGTTTATTCTCTTCTGCTGAGATGAACCGGGGGAATTATCTTTTTCCGAGTCCCTAAGTCCCGTTATAGGCTACATGTCTGCCGGATTCATCAAATACGCCAAGATCCGTCAAAGCCTCCGATCCTGCCTGAAGATTTTGAAAAATCCGGTTTAATATCTACGGGTTGCTCACCTGTTCATAGGAATAGGCATTGAGGATGAATTCAAGATCATGTCTGCGCTCCGCAAGAAAGGATTCAATCATCATACGATGATCCTCCACAATGCGTTTCATGCTCGCAATGGTGCTGTTTTCAAGGGAGTTGGTAAATGAATAGTAACCGATACCCAGACTTAGTATAAACGGGATTATGGGAACCAGGATCATACTCATCAGGACATTTTTGCGAATGGACAGATAATCTTTTTCAGTCATTTTATTCTCCATGTTTTCATGAACAATCCACTGATCTTAATTTTACACAAGCAATCTTTATGCCATGCGCATATACCGGTCTATCTGTTGTGAATCATATGATTTATTCAAAAGCATGTGCTGTTTTTTTCAGAAGGGCCGATGATATGCTGTCAGTTTTTTTACAGGATGTAAAATCAGATACAGGTTTTCAGATAATGTCAGTAGCTCGAAAAGTTTCCGGAGGAGTGCAAAAATTGTATTTTTGCATGGCAACCGGGAGATGCGGCGGTGCAAAAATACAATTTTTGCACTCCGGGACAGCCGTAAAACCGTATCCGGGGGAAACTTTTCGATCTGCTGAATGTTTTTGGGAAGGCGGCAGGTCCGGGATAATACTGAAAGTATATCTGCAAGGCAGCGGGGCAGGTCCGCTGATTCTGAAATCCCCCTCCCGGCCTGAAAAATCCGGAAAAATCCGCATGACTCACGGCAGATGACAGATCAGCAGATCAGATATTTCCTTGACAAAGGGAGGAGTCTTCACTATGCAAAGCATTCGGTAATTGCTGTTTACTGTCATTCCGGGGTCTGCCGGAATTCTGAATTCTCATGAGGGAAAATGATACGGTTTCCGGTACAGTCACAGATATGCAGACTTTCCGGCAACTTTTGCAGGGACAGAGAATATGAAAAATCCAAAACCTTTTCGGGTTCTGGCTGCGGACAGCAGTCGGGAATCTCTTGATATCATCCGGCAGACACTCGGCAGCGCCGGTTATGAAGTTACAACTGTCACAAGCGCGGCCGAGGCTGTAAAGATTCTTGAATTTGTTAAAACAGACATTGTTATTTTGGACAGTCAGATTCCTGATGTGAAGGGAATTGATTTTATCCGCTATATCCGTGATCATTTCAAATATCCGGAAATCCTCATCGTCACCAATGATCCCTGCATTGACGGCGCTGTCCGCTCCATTAAGGAAGGCGCAGAAGACTACCTGGTAAAACCCTTTGGGAAAAACCGGCTGCTTCCGGCCGTTGAAACCATAAAAAACAAACTGATGCAAAGGCGGAGGATTCAGGAGGAAAAAACACGGAAATCCTACGGAATCATCGGAAATTCCCCCGGTATTCTTCAGGTAATTGAAAACATAGAAAAAGCTGCTTCCTATAATGTCAATGTGCTGATCCGGGGGGAAAGCGGTACCGGAAAAGAACTGGTGGCCCGTGCCATTCATTACGCCAGCGAACGGGCTTCTTTTCCCTTTGTGCCGGTCAACTGCACAGCCATACCGGAAACTTTGCTGGAAAGTGAACTGTTCGGGCATGCCAAAGGGGCTTTTACCGGAGCCAGGGACGGACGGGAGGGTTTTTTCCGTATCGCAGACCGGGGGACGCTGTTTCTGGATGAAATCGGTGATGCCAGTCCGGGAATGCAGGGAAAACTGCTGCGGGTTCTGCAGAATAAAGAGATTCAGATTGTCGGATCCGATCAGATATGCAAAATTGATACCCGCATTATTACCGCCACCAACAAAGACCTTATGAGCATGTCCCGGAAAGAACTTTTCCGGGAGGATCTTTATTACCGGCTTGTTGTTATCGAAATCCTCATTCCTCCCCTGCGGGAAAGAAGTGAGGATATTCTGCCCCTGACCAGATCATTTATGAACAGATTTGTAAAAGAATTTAAATGCGATCCTCCCGAATTTACCGACAGCGCCCTTGAAGTGATGAAGAACTATCAGTGGCCGGGGAATATCCGGGAACTGGAAAATCTTATCCAGCGGCTTCTGATTATTGCAGGCGGCCCGGTGATTGATATAGCGGATTTACCTCCGACAATGCGTTTTCAGATGGAACAGCACACAAATCCCCTGAGAACCCTGGCTGAAGTGGAAGCAGAACACATCCTGAGAGTACTTCAGATGACCGGGGGCAATAAGACCCGGTCTGCTGAAATTCTCGGAATTGATCGGAAAACATTACGGAAAAAATTGGAAATAATCAATGTTCCGGGAGGGTAATTCACAGTTGCCGGTGAAAAGTTTAAGCAGTATTTATGCCATCCTTTATTATTCCGGCATTGGCAAATGCTGACTGCAATCCGTCACCAACAGCCTTGAATTGCACCCATGTTCCGGAAACCGGATAAGATATTAGATAGATCATAAGCTATTGCTTTGTTTCACTTAAAATTGCAGGTCGGGTTAGCGGAGCGTAACCCGGCATCAGGATGCTTTTCCTGAAATAAATACACAATTTAAAATCAACAATTCGGTAAAAAAAATCGGTATGAATAATTTCAGCAAGTTATAATACTCAAATAAAACATTCGGATTTAATGATTTCAGATAGTTAAATTTTTATGTTCTGCAAATCAGAAAAAATTACCGAACCATTGAAAATGAAACAGTGCATTATGACTGATTGTTCTGTCAAATAAATTTTTTACCCTTTTAAAAAGTCCGGACCGGGGAGTGCCGGACTGAAAGTCCGGAAGACTGCCGGACTTTCAGTCCGGCACTCCTCCGCAGCTTTTCTGAGTATACAGAAATATATTTGACAGTCCACTAATGCATTGTCAACATTTAAATGACGGGTATGTAACATATTGAATTTTTTTGTAGGGTGGGCAAAAGCGCAGCGCTGCCCACCGATTCAGGTGGGCACGGAAAAACATGTGCCCACCCTGCAAAAAATTCAACCCGTCATTTAAACCTTGACGGAACACTA
>JAABRU010000101.1 GCA_011390755.1 Desulfobacteraceae bacterium
TACTGAACTTGCGCAGCTATTTTGCGGTTTAATCATTTTAACTACCTGAAACAATAATATATTATGTCTATATTTATCCAAATGATTATTTTTGGATATGTTGTAATTTCAATATGTTAAAGATTTGTAAATTTGGAAACTTTTAAAGATTCAACAGCATGATAATATTGTATTTTTTGTTCAATCATAAGATTTTGCCTGCACAGGTTCAGAACTGTAATTGCTGACACGGTAAACCCCGCTGCTGACGGTTTCCTTTATCTGTGTGGGCCGCCCCAGATCATCCCGGATAATCCGAAGCCGCTCAACGGTTCCGGTGCATTCATTCACACCATCCAGACCGGTGCAGGAACTCACGGTTTCAGGCTGTCCGTTGGCATCATAGGTGCGGCGGGTAATCCGACTTAATGTTCCCCCGCTCTGGTTGGCATTTTCCACTGAAATCCGAAGCCGGTTGTCTGCGTGGTGAAAAAAATCATCCTCACGGGCGGTGCCATCTTCAATCACCTTGGCCAGCACCAGATCATTATCATAGCGGAATTCCCGGTGACGACTCATACCGTGATCATATACATGGGCCAGCACCCCGGAATTATCTCCGTATTGATAGGTCATATCCCGCCGGATAGTACTCCCCTGGCCTGTGCTGCGTTTCACCACCCGGTTATCCGCATCATATTCAATCTGAATATGGCGGACGGTTGCCGAAGCATTGGGCGGCAGTGCCGGGCAGACTGTATCCGTCAAACCGCTTACCACATTGCTTACATTGTCATTTGCATCATAATAATAACATGACCATGTGCCGCGATGATCTTTCTGCCCTTTCAGCCGTCCGGCTTCATCATAGGCATAAAAGGTTTTCAGAATTGTCGCAGCATTCACATATCGGTGAACCTCAAGGGGCTGGCCGTCATCACTGTATGAAGTCACTTTTGTCTTTACTGCCTGACTCTGTGTGGTTGCGGGAATGTTCATTTCATCGGGCAGGCCGCTTGTGGCGGTTTCGCTGTAATAGGTGAAGCTGGCATTAATGGGGCTGGAAATACCGCCCTGGGCCGCAATAGTAAGAGATCCGGGGCTACCGAAAACGGTGGGACTGATAACGGTTTTCAATTCAGCCGGTGTCTGAAAACCGGTCATGTCATTTTTTGTATTCCAGGACTGTTCTGAGGTCTGTGACAGCGGGTCTGTAAAGGTTTTCAGATTCGGACCCTCAAAGACATAGGCATACTGCTTTCCCTTAAAATCGGTGGAGGTATCCGGAAGCACCGAGACTGCTCCCGTATCACTTCCATAGGTCAGAGCCAGGGGAGATGCATCGGTCATATTTACCGGTGTAATCTGCGTCACCCGGAGATTAGCATCCCATGTATAATTTGATCCCTTGCCGGTGGGACTGCGATATTGAAGGGTATTGCTTCCCCATCCGAATGTGTATTTCCCGGTATCGGGATTTGCAATATTATAGCCGGTTTTCTGTTCGGAAACCCGCCCCGCAGCATTGTAGGTGATCTGAATCAAAGGAACCGCAACCCCCGGATTCTGATTGGCCCTGTGCATCTGTATGAGTTTTTTATTGGTATCATATACATAGGGGTGAGAATTGCCCTTCATATCAATAACACTGCTGAGCAGACCTGCAGCAGTGTATTCAAAATCAAAATGACGGGAAGGCGGCAGATCAACCCTTGTCAGAAGCCCTGCATTGTAAGTCAGGGTTATTGTCCGATCTGCGGTATCGGTAATCCCTGTGAGGTCACTGCCGGTGTATGTAAAATTCATTGCATGACTGCTGCGGCCGATAATGGCTGTGAGTTTACCGTCTGCATTAAAGCGATAGCGTATCTGGCCTTTTGTGGTCAGTTCCCAGGCATAGGATTGTCCTGTGATTTCCGCAAGGGAGGAAAAATTGCCGGGCGTATCACCGTGCCATGTGGAATCAGTTTTTCCAAACCCGTCATGATGTCCGTCTCCCCAGATCACTTCCGCAAGGCTTTTATCCGCATTGGTTCTGAGGACAATATTATACCCGTGCGTCCATCCGGGACCTAAAGGCTGAGGCAGGTTCTCATCAAAACTGTCCTTGCCATCCGCCAGACTGTTATAGGCCCGCGCAAAGGTAAAAGAAATATCCTTACCCGGCATTGCGGCATCGGCTTCCGCATGAAAAAAATTACCGGTAACCGCATTTACGCCGAATCCGACAGATGGGGTGGAGGTTCCTTTGTGAGACGGGGCACCTAAGTAGTTGGCTGGCACTGTGGCAAAGAATGTGTCAACTGCCGGAACTGCAATATTAAAAAGTGTGTGGGCAACTTTGTTGGGAAAGTCAACAGGTTCAATTTTCAAAACACAGTTATTTGCTGCCGGGCCGGTAACAGTCCAAGGATAAACAAAGGTATTTGTAACTTCGCCTATTGTTTCAAAAGTGCCATTTTTCCCTCCTTCACGGGATAGAGAAATGATATAATTACCGGTTGTGCCCTGAGTGGTCCATGTAATAATCGAAGATTCCCCCACAATATAAGAACTATCCCCCCAAGTCGGATTGGAGATAGTCATATGAACGATACCGCAGTTAAGAGGAACATTTAAGGCCTGTCCTTCCGCTACTGAAATAATTCTGTCCAGATCACCGCAGTCAGATTTAACCCGAACAAAAAAAGTAAATACCTGTTCGCAGGGAGCCGTATGAGAAAATGCAGGATAAACCAGTGCTGTACCCGATAATACTCCGGAACCCGGATCAATTAAATCGGCTGCCTTGAAAATCATACTGATATCCATTGAAAACACATAGGCATCAACAGGTTCGGTGTTTGATTTTATCGAAAATTCATACCGCAGTACATCCCCCGGTGAAGCTCCGACAATCTGTGCATTCTGATTGCTCTGAGATACATTTAGAACCTTTAACGTCTTACTTGCCGAAGGCGGTAAGCCGTCTGCTAAACTGGCAGCAGGGAAAAGCAGAAAGAAAACGATTAAATAATTCCAGCATGTTCGTTTTTGTGACATTTTTACCTCCGTTTACTGCTTATTTGAATTTGGATAGTCGTGATGACAAAGGATGGTCAGGATATTCCTTTTTAATACTGACCCTCCGGATAAAAAAAAGGAAACAAATCCATCTTCACAGATGAGTTTCATTTCCCTTTAATCACAGTATAAGCCTTGCTAATTTTAAGATATTTATTATTAAAAATGCGGGGGGGGGGGTATTGGCAGATTTTCTTTTTTTCTCATTTCAATATTCTCCAACAAACCGGATTATAAAACAGAATCAGATCATTTCACATCAAAAAGTATTTCCGCAGTATTATTTTATGATATGAATCTTATATGTAAAACAAACATTCTGTCAATAAAAAATCAGAAAATTTTCTCATTCACAGCAGAGTCTCTCAATCTCCTCAGCGGAAATCCCCAAAGCCCTGAGCTTTTCTGCAAGTTTTCCGACTTTCTGTTTTTCTTTCTCAGCTCTCTGCTTTTCTTTCTCAGCCTTCTGCTTTTCTTTCTCAGCCTTCTGCTTTTCTTTCTCAGTCTTCTGCTTTTCTTTCTCAGTCTTCTGCTTTTCCTTCTCGGCCCTCTGCTTTTCCCTCTCGGCCCTCTGCTTTTCCTTCTCGGCCTTCTGCTTTTCCCTCTCTGCCCTCTGCTTTTCCGCCTGAAATTCCCGCATGACATAGGATTGGTAAACACTGTCCCCTGCCAGTTCTGTTATTTCCGGCTGTCGGTACAGGTCGTTTATCCGGAACTGAAAACCGGGAAGCACACGGGAACGGATGATATCCCCATCCTCCGGAATGATCTCCCGGTATATTCCGTTTTCATCCACGCGGTAAAATGCGGTTTCAAGTCCTCTGGGGTCAAGAATAAAATACTCTTCCACCCCTGTTCCTTCGTACTCCCCCTTCTTCTGAACCGTATCCCGCCGGACCTCTTTGAGGGATGAATAGGAGAGATATTCAATACAGAGATCGAAAGTTCCGGAATAGGAAAAATCTTTCGGACGTATTTTGGTGGGATTCTCATTGCGGATCACGCCCATATCCGGTTTCCGGATGCTGGTACCGCCCGAAAAATCCAGACGGAAACCCATTTCCAGACCTGTCACTTTTGCAACAGGCCGGACCCTGAGAAAATGCTTAAGTATTTCAATAAATCACCAGTACATCAGAAAACCTGCATAATCAGTCACGGGCTTTTCCTCCAGATATCCGTTGTTCCACTCATAACTGAAAACCGGATGATTGTAGTATTTTTCCCAGTATTCGGCCTCAGTGACGGCCTTCCCGTCTTCGGATATTTCTTCTTCCGGGGGAATACCGGCCGGAGGTCTGATGATTTTTGTTCTTCTGTTTTTAGATAATGCCTGCAAAGATTCCATTATATTGTCTCCTGTATTTCCGGTGAAGCATAGCATATTCTGTGATCCGGGAAAAGCGGCAACGGACTTCCCGCATTTTGATATTGTTACATATGCCAATTAAGAGTCGGACGGAAACAATCCCGAAGGGCTGATATGATTATAGAAAAAGAATTTACAAATAATACCGAACCCCGAAGGGGTGACATGATCATGTCATCCCTTCGGGATTTAAATATCTTATTTCAATATTTCTATAATCATGTCATCCCTTCGGGATTGGTTTAACCCTTAATTCGCATTTATTATTTATCATAATTTTTTCAGTGAAAAAGTCAAATAAAAAAAGCCCGTTCCCTAAAGGGGAACGGGCTTTTTTGTTTTTATACCTTACAGAAGAATGTCGGGTTACGCTGCGCTAACCCGACCGACTCTTTTCTTCATAAAGAAATCAGGCTTTCGCTTCCTCTTTCACAGACACGGCCATTTTGAACAGCAGGGTCAGTACCATGAAACCCACGGCCCATACGCCCAGAGTGACGATGAGTTCGGGGATGGTGGGTGCGTATTCACTGACCTCGTGCAGGGGGTTGGGGACAAAACCGCCGGAGATCATGCCCAGCCCCTTGTCTATCCATGTTCCCACAAATACCAGCACACAGGATACGGCCAGCAGGTTTTCGTTCTGCCGGAAAGAGGGGGGCAGGAGCAGGATAATGGCCACCACCATGAGAATCATGGAGGTCCACATAAAGGGAACCAGAGATCCGTGACCGTGCAGGCCCACGAACAGGTATTTGATATGATCCATGTGCTCCGGAATATTGCTGTAGAAGGCCACAAAGACCTCGCACAGAAAGAAGAACACATTGATGATAATGGCATAGGTGACAATCTTGGCCAGGGACTGAATCTGCTCTTTACCCGGATCAAAATTGCTCACTTTCCGGATAACAAGGCAGAGCAGGATCAGAAAGGCCGGACCTGCGGCAAAGGCCGAGGCCAGAAAGCGGGGGGCCAGGATGGCCGTCAGCCAGAATCCCCTGCCCGGCAGACCGCAGTACAGATAGGCTGTTACCGTATGGATACCCACAGCCCAGGGAATGGACAGATAGATAAAGGGTTTGAGCCATGCCCCGTATTTGGTTCCGTTGCGCTCGGCCTCCAGCACATTCCAGCCGATGAAGATGTTCAGGAAAAGATAACCGTTGAGCACGATCATATCCCAGAACAGCATGGAATGGGGAGACGCGTAAAAGATGACATTGAGCATCCGCATGGGCTGACCCAGATCCACTGTAGATCGGAACAGGCACATGGTCAGCGCGGCAATGGCCAGAAATTCCCCCAGAATGGTAATGCGTCCGAAGGCCTTATAGTCATGGAGATAATAGGGAAGTACCACCATCACACCTCCGGCAGCGACCCCGACCAGAAAGGTGAACTGGGCAATATAGAATCCCCAGGATACATCCCGGCTCATACCGGTGATTCCCAGTCCGAACTGCAGCTGCCACAGCCATACCAGTACACCGGCACCGGCAACAGCGGCCAGGGCCCCCAGCCATCCGTAATATTTTCTGCTTCCTTTTATGGCTAATTCAAGCATATTCCCCCTCACACAATATAGTAAACAGAGGGCTCTGTGCCCAGATTCTGTTTACGTCGGATAGTGAAATTTTCTTTCAGAAGCTTCCGGACTTCGGATTCGGGATCATCCAGATCACCGAATGCAATGGCTCCGTTGGAGGCTTCGGCACAGGCCGGAATCTTTCCTTCTGCCAGACGTTCCGCGCAGAAATTGCATTTTTCCACCACACCTTTCATACGGGTGGGAAACTTTTTATTTGTTTCCGCAATAAAAGGACGGGGATCCCGGAAGTTGAAACTTCTGGCACCGTAGGGACAGGCCGCCATACAGAAACGGCAGCCGATGCAGCGGTGAAAATCCATGAGCACGACACCGTCTTCCCGCTGAAAGGTGGCCTCGGTCGGGCAGGCCCGGCAGCAGGGCGGATTTTCACAGTGGTTACAGAGCACGAGGAAAGGTGTGTGTTCCGCAGTTTCGCTGACATATTCACTGTGCATTCCGGGAAAAGCATGTTTATACTCGGTTTCCCAGATCCATTTGATTTCATGCCGTTTAATATCAAATTCCGGCACATTGTGAATTTTGTGGCAGACTTCAATCAGGGGTTCCACATCTGCTTTTGTTTTCAGTTTCCGGGTATCAATGACCATGGCCCAGTGTTTTGCTGTCAGGGCGTTTTCACTTTTGCCCATCTGAATTTCTTTTGTATCCCCGCCGGACGACGCAACCGCGTTTATTATTACCGGACCGGCACTGACACCAAGAGCTGTAACACCGGCAACCTTTAAGAATTCTCTTCTGTTACTCATCCTTTTTCTCCTTCGGGTTGTCTATGTGGCAATCCCAGCAGTAGGGATCCGCCGATGCGTAATCGTGGCATCTGTCACAGAACTCGGCCTTGTTGGAATGGCATTCCATACATGTATTGGAAAGACTCATATCGAATGCTTTGCCTTCCTCATTCACATACATGCGCTGACCGGTGCGGACAACCACATCCCGCCATTCATCCAGCAGCTGCATATGCTCGGTTTTCATGAAATCCGTAGGGCGCACGCAGACTTTGGCGGCCTTGGCCTCCTTGCTCAGTTCGACTTTCGGCGCAGGAGCGGCCTTTCCGTAATTGTACCAGAACGGAAAGGTTATCAGGGCAATAAAAATGACCAGGCCGGTCATCACCTGTTTTTTATGGTAGATTTTATTCGGCATCATCCTCCTCCATTCCCGGCAGCGCTTCGCCGCGCAGATCGGTATCTCTTTCCTTTTCGCCCGGCAGGATCAGGGCATTGCCCACCAGTTCGGTTACACCGGTGACATCCACACCGGGAACCCAGTAATTCATCAGATCCGGAAAGGCCGCGCGATCTATAGCGCAGACACAGGCCAGCATATTCACCCCGAATTTATCCCGTACATGTTTCACCGCATTGGCACGGGGCAGACCGCCGCACATGCGCAGCTCCATATCCTCTCCCGCATTGAGACCGGAACCGGAACCGCAGCAGAAGGTGTTTTCCCGGATGGTATTGGCAGGCATTTCATAAAAATGATTGCAGGTATTCTGAATCACATAGCGGGGTTCGTCAAACATCCCCATGCCCCTGGCCGGGTTGCAGGAATCATGAAAGGTCACTTTCAGATTGTCATTGCGGGCCGGATCCAGCTCCAGTTTGCCGTGGCGGATCAGGTCTGCCGTAAATTCGGAAATATGTACCATTTTGGTGGATTTGGCATTCTCGAATTTTGTCCCGGTAATGGGGGATACCGGTTCTTCCAGAAAATCGGCCGGGCCGTTTAAGGTATTCATATACTGGCTGATAACCCGCCACATATGACCGCATTCCCCGCCAAGAATCCATTTCACGCCCAGACGTTTGGCTTCCGCGTACATTTTGGCATTGAGCCGTTTCATGGTTTCATGGGAGGTGAAGAAACCGAAGTTGCCGCCTTCGGAGGCATAGGTGCTCCAGGTGACATCCAGACCGTATTTGTCTTTGAGATACTTGAAAAGGATCAGGTATCCCATGCAGGTATATGTACCCGGATCGGCAAATACGTCGCCTGAGGGGGTAATGAAAAGGATATCCGCGCCTTTTTTATTGTACTGGGGTTCTGTATTGACCCCTGTAATGTCCTCAATATCTTCGACAAAAAAATCCAGCATATCTTTAAAGGCATGGGGCTGGATTCCCAGATGGTTTCCGGTTTTGTAACAGTTGGAAACCGGGGTGGCGATCCAGTCAATATTCAGTCCCAGCAGATTAAGCAGCTCCCTGCCCATGATGGTGATTTCCGCGGTGTCTATGCCGTAGGGACAGAAAACCGAGCAGCGTCTGCACTCGGAACACTGGAACATATAATACCACCACTCCTTGAGTACATCAAGGGTCATGGGACGTGCCCCGGCAACCCTGCCGAGGAGTTTTCCGAAAGTGGTAAAATCGTTGCGGTAAACCGAGCGGAGCAGTTCTGCCCGCAGTACCGGCATGTTTTTGGGATCACCGGTTCCGATAAAAAAATGGCATTTGTCCGCGCACGCGCCGCAGCGTACGCAGATATCCATAAATACTTTGAAAGTACGGAAGCGATCCAGGCGTTCCCGGAAACCGTTGTGGATGATTTCCTGCCAGTTTTCCGGCAGTTTCCAGTCTTCTTCCAGAGGGTTCCATTTTCTGGCAAAGGGTGCCCCCAGGGTCTCCATGCTGGCGGGATTTGCTGAGTAGCAGTACATTCCCTTGCGGATATTGACCGGGGTGTCCATCCAATCTTTTTTCTGCGGTTTGTGATCCAAACCTGCAAATAATTCATCTGATTTGGGAAGATCCGACATTCTTTACTCCTTCTTTTCTACAGGAAGTCCGGCTTCGATCATCAGTTCCCTGAAGTGATCTTCATACTCCTCGTAGCTGTGAACCTCTACAGGATAGTTCCACGGGTTAACATGCCGTTCGGCACGGGTATTACAGGGCATATTCCGGGTGGGACTCAGAAAAACACCGCCCATATGCATCAGTTTGCTGAAAGGGAAATACATCAGCAGCACAGATACAAAAAAGAGGTGTACATAAAACAGCCCGCCGATGCCCTGGGGAATCGTGGGATGGAAGGTGGCCAGTCCCATGGTGAGTTCTTTGACGGCAACCACATCCGTTTTGGCAAAATAACGCATCAGAATACCGGTCAGAGCGATTCCGATAATCAGAAACAGCGGGAAATAATCCGCAGCCAGAGAGATATAATTTACCTGCGGACTCAGCATTCTCCGGAGACAGAGATACAGTGCCGCGGCCAGAAGGACGATGCCGGACAGATAAACGATGGGAAGTCCGAACTGAAAAAAACCGTCCAGCTGTTCCAGTATTTTAATAAAAAAAGGAACCGGTTCGGTAAAAAATCTCAGATGCCTGAGGGCCACGGTAAAAAAGGCATAATGAAAAGCCAGCGCGCCCACCCACAGAAAGATTTCCAGACCGTAATAGAATTTACCGCCTTCTTTTACCCGGAGTTTGAGGTTCCGGAACAAAGAGCGGAAAAATACCACTTCCAGGATCATCCGGAGCACCACTCCGCCGTTTGTATCCGGACAGTCCAGTTTGGACTGTTTGATCCAGGGAAGTGATTTCTGCTGACCGCAGGTTGTGGGAATGCGGAAAGGCACGGGTGAAGATGCCCAACACATGATCCGGCATATAAATCCCATAATAAAAACGGCCAGGGCCGTATACGGAATTATGATACCGAAGACAACCTGAAGTCCTGCTGCTTCCACACCCGCATACGCGAGGAGAAAGAGCAGAATAACTGCCATGAAGGAAAACATGTACTTTACATTCATTCAGCATTACCTCACTTTGCGGCTTCGGGCAGTAACAGTTTTCCGGATAATGATTTTCGGTGCCGTATCAGTCGGAGAAATGCTTATGTATTATCTCCTTCCCGCTGCATTCCGCCAATGATTATCTGAAAACCTGCAGGCACTGCCCCAAACCAGATTTGAATTAATAAATATTACCTAATTAATTCCGGCCCATCATCCGGAATTTCTTCCACCAGTCCCGCCCGGGAAAATGCGCGGTACACTTTTCCCTTTTCATGATTTGCTTTGAGTTCCAAAATGGTTTTCGTACATTCCATGTATATATTAAAGGCGATAAGGGCAAGTTCATCCACTTTGCCTTCAAAAGCGGACAGGGCTGTAAGGGTCTGCAAATCCCTGCATTCATTTTTCAGATTTTCCCGGACAATCTGTTTGAGGAAAAAAACAAAACCGACGGCCTGGGAGGGGGTGAATACAGCCTGCACCGTCCGGATCCGGATCACAGGGTCCAAAAGGAAAACCAGTTTTTCTTTATCCGGCTCTTTTTTCAGCAGTTCATCCAGCACTCCCTGCAGGCTGTTCATGGTTGTACTGCCGACCGGGTTGGCAAAAGGATCTTTTTGCTGTTTTAAAAATTTCGAGGTGTCCGAAGGATATGTATCGGTCACCTGTTCAAACCATTTCCGGCTAATCGCAGTTTTTCTTTCTGTCAGCAGTTTTTCAATTTCCATAAATCCGATTCCGATGTCCTGTACTGCGTTGATGATAAAACATGTGATAAAAAATGTGTATGATAAAAAAAACACGGATATTTCCGGTTCGGCACATGCTGTCACGGGAGTTATTTTTTAAAAATAAAACAGGCCATTATTTTTGTATCCGGAAGCAGGGGAAGGAATTGTATTCTGTCGGATGACCTGAATTTATCCTTCATGACAGCATCTGCTCCGATATATTTCGGAACAGATGCTATAAACAATTTTATGCACTTATGTCAAGACCAAATAAACAGGGACAGAAAGGAAAAAATGAAATTACTTATTGAAATTCATAGCGAAAAATACAATGATAAAAATGTCGTCTACTGCGGAAGTTTGTACATTTCTTCTATGGATTCCATATGCTGTTTCAGCACGGCCGGTCTTTTCAGTTTCATGGTCTGGGTAAGGGTTCCGTTATCCAGGGAAAAGGCTTCTTTCAGGAAGATATATTTTTTCGGTATTTCATATCCGCCGAATTTCCCTTTGAGAAAAGCAGTGATCTGACCGGCAATCATTTCCTGCACCTGAACATTATTCACCAGTGCCTCGGGATCCGGGGGCAGTCCCTTTTCCTGTGCGTATTTGCACAGCACATCAAAATCCGGGATAATCATACAGATATTGAAGGCCCGTCCCTCTCCGTAAACCATGGCATTTTCCACCCAGGGCAGCAGGGCGATTTCTTCTTCCAGAGAAGCGGGAAATACATATTTTCCGTTTTCCAGTTTGTACTGCTCTTTGATTCTGCCGGTGATGAAAAGATAGCCGTCTTCATCCAGTTTTCCCCGGTCCCCGGTGCGGAATCCCCCATCCCCGGTCATGACTTCCTTTGTTGCCTCAGGATTGTTGTGATATCCCTGCATGACATTGGGGCCGTAAACAATGATTTCGCCGTCATCCGCACCTTCCTCACTGACGCTTTTGTCTATGACCACCCGCACCTTTTCAATGGGCCGCCCCACACTGCCGGGACGGTGTGCTGCCGGACAGTTCATGGTGACAGCCGGAGTGGTTTCTGTAAGACCGTAGCAGTCATAGACCGGAATGCCGATGTCTGCAAAAAAATATCCGACCTCCACATTCATGGTGGCACTGCCGGAAATGGCCCCTTCCAGCCGTCCCCCGAAGCGTTCCCGGATTTTGGAAAAAACCAGACTGTCGGCCACTTTGTATTTCAGTCCGGTCAGGATGTCAACATTCTGTCCCTTCCCTTTCAGCTCCCTGCGTTTTTTGGCACTTTCCACTCCCATATCAAAGAGTTTTTTGGCCATTCCCCCCTGTTCTTTCATTTTGGCCTGAAGTCCCGCATAGATTTTGTTAAAAACCCTGGGAACCGCAATAAGAAAGGTCGGTTTTATTTTTCCCATATCTTCGGCCAGACTGGTCACACTTTCCATAAACCCCATGGAACCGCCCACATGGATGATATTGTACAGATCCCCGGTCTGGCCGAAGGAATGTGCCCAGGGCAGAATGGAGACAGTGCGGGTGTTCTGATGCAGCTGTTTCGGAAACAGTTTTCCCGCGGCAATAAAATTACTGGTAAAATTGCCGTGGGAAAGCAGCACACCTTTGGGATTTCCGGTTGTGCCGGATGTATAAATCAGGGCGGCAGTATCCTGGGGTTTTGGGCGAAGGGAAGCCACAGGCTTTGATGCGCCTGCGGCTTCCAGTGCGGCCATGCTGTTTTCGCCTTCGGCATCCATGATACACACCTGTTCCAGGGCCGGGGTTTCGGCCTGAAAAGTTTTCACTTTTTCATATATTTCCGGAGTGGAAACCAGCAGCACTTTGATGCCCGCGTTCTGAATGATATATTTCCATATCTTTGCCAGCTCTTTTTCATACATGGGGACAAATCTGCCCCCCAGACCGTAGGTTGCAAACGCGGTAACAGCCCACTCTGCCCGGTTATTGCCGATAAAACCCACAGCATCCTCTTTGCCCACCCCCAAACCGGCCAGACCGCTCCGAAGGTTATCAATCCTGCGGCCGGTTTCCCGGTAGGAAATCCATTCATATTCCCCTTTTGCATTTTTGGTGCCGAACAAAGGGCGGTCTCCGAATTTGGAAACACTTTCTTCTATCAGTTCCACCAGATTATCGGGTTTTTCGTACTGGTACATTTTTTCTCCTCAATCATTTTAAAGAGTAATATTTACAATCTGCTGTCCGCAGATCCGCTTCCCCTGTCTGTTACGCATTTCAAAAAAATGCGGTTTTTTTATGAAGCAAGGCAATTTCCAAATATGAATATATCATGTCTGAAGGAGTCACAAACGGAAAGTCTGTGACTCCTTCAGACATTGCCAGGCGTTCCGTCTGGCAGTCCTTTGCCGGTTTCTTTTCAGGAAACAGCCGGAGTGCCTGCTGCTCTTTGCAGGCAGTCTTTGAGTTTCTCTGCCAGTACCCGCACATGGGGTTCCTGTATCACTGTGTTATGATTTCCCGGAACAAAGAAGATTTCTGCCTCCCCCTCCGAGAGCTGCGTCCATTCCGAACGCAAAGATGTACGGTCTCCGGCAGTGTTTTCCGCCCAGAAAAAGGTGATTTTGCAGGGACGGATATTTTCCGGATTGTAGAATTCCATGGCCCTGAAATGGGCATTTTCCGTGCGGTCCACCCGTTCCCGCAGATGCTCAGGCGCAAAAGTGGCAAAGGAGCGGGGCCTTTCCGGAATCTGCATCCGCAGTGAGCCCGGATCAATTCCTTTTTCCCCTGCATGACGGACTTTGTCCTTGTAAATAAATCCGGGTTCCCGCAGACTGTCTATGATGCCCAGAAATGCGGTTTCCTGTCCCTGTTTTTTCAGCTGCAGGGCCATTTCAAACGCGATATGCGCGCCGAAACACTGGCCGATGAGAAAATAGGGGCCTTCGGGCTGCACCTGCCGGATTTCCTTCAGATAATATGCGGCCATATCCTCCACCCGGTCATGGGGCGGTTCATCCCGGTCAATGCCTTTGGGCTGGAGTCCGTAAAAGGGCTGATCTTTTCCCAGGTATTTCAGCAGATTCACGACCGAAACGAGGGTCATGGCCAGGGGGGGCACATAGAATACAGGTGGAGCGGAACCGCGGGCCTGCATGGGGACAAGTGCGGACCAGGGCGGCCTGTCTTCCTCCCGGAGCATCCGGGCCAGACCCTCAACAGTGGGCGTTCGGAACAGGGAAACCACCGGCAGATTTATTCCCATGACTTTTTCCATTTCCGCAAAAATCTGCACCGCGAGCAGGGAATGTCCTCCCAGCGCGAAAAAATCATGCTGCACCCCGATGGGACGGATATCCAGAAATTTTTCCCATATGCGCACCAGTTCCAGTTCCACGGCATTGCGCGGCGCGGTGAAATCGCTTCCCGCCCGCTCCGGAGCCGGTTCCGGCAATGCCTTTCTGTCGGTCTTGCCGCTGGGGTTCAGAGGCATGGTTTCCAGTGTCACAAATACGGAAGGAATCATATATTCCGGCAGTTTCTGTCTCAGAAAGGCTTTCAGTTTTGCAGCGGACAGGGGCTTTTCTCTGTCACGGAAAACCGTATAGGCCGCCAGATATTTGTCCCTCTGTTTTTCCCGGCACAGGACCGCGGATTCTTTGATTTCCGGATGCTGCGCCAGCACGGACTCAATTTCCCCGGTTTCAATGCGCATTCCCCGGATTTTGACCTGATGGTCTTTTCTGCCAAGATATTCCATATTTCCGTCCGGCAGCCAGCGGGCCAGATCGCCGGTTTTGTACAGACGGGATTCGGGTTCCGGGGAAAAAGGGTCGGGAACAAATTTTTCCGCGGTGAGATCCGCCTGTCTGTAATATCCCCGGGACAGTCCGGCTCCGCTTACATACAGCATTCCCGGAACTCCGGCAGGCACGGGGTTTAAATGCTCATCCAGAATATAGGTTTTCATATTGGAAAGGGGCCGTCCGATGGGGATTCCCGACAGATGGGAATTTTCATCTCCGCAGCGGTAAAAAGACACATCCCATGCTTCGGAGGCGCCGTAAACATTGCACAGATGCGCTCCGGGCATTTTTTCCCGGAAATCAAGAACCAGTTTTTTCGGCAGGGCCTCGCCGGAACTGATCCAGTATGTCAGATGGGGCAGCCGGGAACGCAGATCCGGAAACAGTTCCAGCATGACTTTCAGCAGAGAAGGAACCAGCAGCAGTTGGCGGATGCGGTGGGAGGCCAGAATCTCCGTAAATTTTCTGACATCTTTCACATCTTCATCAGGAAGGATGACCGCAGGAATTCCGCTGAGCAGGGGCGCAAAAATTTCCAGAATGGAATCCACAAAATTCAGCGGGGTTTTCATGCAGGCTGCTTCATCCGGTTCATAGGGAAAGGTTTTCAGATTCCAGAGCACCCGGTTGAGTATCTGGCGGTGGGGAATGACCACGCCTTTGGGCTGTCCCGTGGAGCCGGAGGTGTACATGAGATACGCGGGGTCTTCCGGACTCCGGGAGGGCAGCGGATCATCTGCAATGCTGACAGACCAGTTCAGGCCGCCCGCATTTCCCGACAGGATGGTACGCTGTCCCGGTATTTCCGGATTCCGGGCCGCGTGACGGGCAATATCTTCAAAACAGAGGATTTTTGTTCCGGGAATTTTTTCTTTGTGTTTCTTTTCGGTCAGCACCAGGGGCACCTGCGCATCCGAAAGCATAAACTCCAGCCGTTTCCGGGGATAGGAAGGATCCAGCGGCAGACAGATTCCGCCGCTTTTGAGAACAGTCAGCACAGCCATGATCATGCGGGGAGAGCGTTCCATACAGATTCCGATTGGTGTTCCGGCGCTGATACCGGCTCTCATGAGATAGCGGGAACCCGCGTCTGCCATCCGCTTCAGTTGCCGGTAGGGAATCTGCCTGTCCCCGAATATCAGCGCGGGAGCATCCGGAGTCCGCATCGCCTGCTCCTCAAACAGTTCATGCAGGCATTTGTCCGGAAGTTCCGCTGTGTCTGTATGATTCCATTCCGCAAGTATCCGCTGCTGCCCGGATTCACTGAGCATGGGCAGGTCCGCGATTCCCTGAGCCGGATTGGCAACAATTCCCTCCAGCAGAATCCGGAAATGGGAAAGGAAGCGTCTGACTGTCTCCGGATCAAATAAATCCCTATTGTATTCCGCTGTCACATACAGACCTTCGGGAACCGGACGCAGATACAAAATGAGATCTGTCATGGAGCTGCGGTTGTCAGTTTCCACAGGAACAACATGCAGATTCCGGAGTTTCAGTGGCTGTGCAGGAATATTCAGATAGTCAATCATCACCTGAAATATGGGTGTCCGGCTCGGAACCCGCGGGACTTTGAGCGATTCCACCAGTATTTCAAAAGGAATATCCTGATTCGCGTATGCGTCCAGTGTGGTTCGGCGCACCTGCTTCAGCAAATCCCGGAAAGTCGGATTTGCGGAAAGATTGCTGCGAAATACCAGCGTATTGAGAAAACATCCGATCAGTCCCTCTGTTTCTGCCCGAATCCGTCCGGCTGCGGGTGATCCCACAAGGATGTCTGTCTGTCCCGTATAACGGAAAAGCAGTATCTGAAATGCGGTCAGCAGGGTCATAAACAGAGTGGCGTTTTCTCTGCGACTTATACTTTCCAGTTCTCCGACAATATTCTGCGGTAGCAGAACGGATTTCCGTTCGCCCGGATAGGTTTGCATCACAGGACGGGGCCGGTCTGCGGGCAGTTCCAGAACCGGGAGTTCACCGGCCAGTTGTCTGTGCCAATAGGCTGCCTGTTTTTCCGTTTCCGGACTGTTCATCTGTTCCTTCTGCCATACGGCAAAATCCCCGTATGAGATGGGCAGTTGCGGAAGCTGCGGGGTAAGTCCCTGAGAAAAGGCTTCATAGAAAAGCCCGATCTCCCGTGCTCTGATCCCGATGGACCAGAAATCTGAGGCAATGTGATGAAACACTGTCAGCAGCAGGTGTTCCGAATCCCCGGTTCTCAGCACAAGTCCCCGTATCATCAGATCCTTTGACAGGTCAAAGGGACGCTGAATCTCCTCTTTTGTCAGCCGCGTGATTTCTGCCTCACGGTTATTTTCCGATATACCGCGCAAATCTTTCAGGGGAAGTCTGAAAGACCATTGACCGGAAACAGTGGCAAGGGGGCTGCCATCCTCCGGAAAAATCACCGTGCGCAGGGTTTCATGGCGGGAAATGAGAGCGTTCATCGCCTGTTCCAGTGCGGGGATATGGAGATTCCCCTGTATCCGGTACAGTCTGGGCATATTGAAAACGGCTGCGTTCGGTTCCATCTGCTGAATAAACCACAGACGCCGCTGGATAAAAGAAAGGGGATATTGGGATAATGATCTGTTCGGAATTGTCTTTTTTCCGGATTTTCCTGCCTCGGCAAGCCGCAGTTCCAGAAGTCTGCGTTTTTCCGGAGACAGTGCAGCAATGCGTCTGTCAAGTTCGGTCATTTTTTTTACCATATCCTCCGCATCCAGAGAGAAAAACCCGGCAGCACATCTTCTCCGGACAGGATTTCCGGGGACTCCAGCAGTTCAGGTTCCTTTCCCTCACGCCGGATTTCCACCCTGCGGTTTCTGCGGTCAATGAGCCAGCCCAGTCTGACCCCGTTTTCCATATATTCCTGCATTTTTTCCCGCATCTCTTTCAGGCTGTCCGCAGGAGACATGAGTTCCAGAACAAAATCCGGGGCAAGCGGCGGAAATTTTTCCCTTTGTTCCTGTGTCAAAGACTCCCACCGCTCTTTTCTGACCCATGCAATATCCGGAGAGCGGTTTGCACCGTTGGGAAGTCTGAACCCGCTGGAGGAATCAAACACTTCACCCAGACGCTTCTGCCGGTTCCGGATCACAAATTCGGCTGTGATTTCCGCATTGCATTTTCCGGTTTCTCCGCCTGTGGGAGCCATGACAATCACCTCTCCTTTTCTGCTGCGCTCAAATTTAATATCCGGATTGCTCCGGCATAAACGGAAAAACCATTCCTCATCTGTATGGCAGACCGAATGGAAATTAAGGGTATAGGCATTCATTTGTCTGTTTTCCTGAATTGCGGTTATGATTTCATAAACATTTCATCTCTGTAATTCTTCAGCGTCCTTCCCGTTCGGCAATAATCATATCTGAAATTGCCTGTTTTGCAGAAAACACTCTGGCCAGTTCCTTTCTCCGTTCCTCTGACAATCGGTGGAAAACAGATGAATCATCCTGTAGAAATGAGGGTATACGCAGACCTGCCCGAATCATCGCATCTGTCAAACGTTTGCGATGTGATTGTTTATGATCTGAAAGAGATACAGACTGAATATAAACCTGTACTTTTGTGTGTTCAGGCAGCATCAGGGGAACCAGAGGATGCAATATGCCATTTTCATAAACAGCGGGAATCAGATTTTTTTCCATCATATTTCTCCTTTTTTGCTTATTCCGGTGAGGAAATTTCGGGGAGTATTTTTTTGTATATTCAAGGGCCTGCCATAAGAAACGGGGTGGAACCGTCCAAAAGCTGCTCTGCCTCCTCATCCGAAAGGAATTCCAGATCCGCGACCAATTTCTCCAGTTCCGTATCGGAAATACTGCTGTCCCGGTTTTCCGTAATGTATGCGGCAAGACCGGCTACTGTCGGGAAGTCAAAGAAAATGCGCATGGGCAGATCCGTGTGAAATACCCGGCATATCCGGGACACAATGCGCATGGACTGTATGGAATTTCCGCCCAGATCGAAGAAGCTGTCATGGATTCCCACCTGATCCAGTTCCAGAATTTCTGCCCAGATTTCCGCTATCTGTTTTTCTTCCTCTGAGGATGGAGGCACAAAAGGAGCGTCCAGTGCAGGCCGGATTCCGGAAGGCTCCGGCAGCGCGCTGCGGTCGGTTTTGCCGGTGCTTGTCAGGGGCAGTTTTTCCACCATCACAAACACGGACGGAATCATGTATTCCGGCAGTTTTTCCGACAATGCCTTTCGCAGTGCGGAAACAGTGGGAGCGGAGTGCAGCGCGGGAACAATATAGGCCGCCAGATATTTTTCCCCTGACAGATGATCAAAGGCTTTGACCGCAGCATCTTTCACGCTTTCCAGACTGTGCAGAGCCGATTCAACTGCTTCGGTTTCCACCCGGAATCCCCGGATTTTCACCTGAAAATCCTTTCTGCCCACCAGTTCCGGGCAGCCGTCGGGTCTCATGCGTCCCAAGTTTCTCTTAATCATGCTTTTCTCCTTTTCGCTCAAACGTGTTCCAGGCATCCTTCCGCTCTCATGCGTCCCAAATCTCCGTTAAGATAAATGCGTCTGTCTCCTCCTTCGGGATCCGGCAGGAATTTCTGAGTCGTGAGTTCCGGAATGCGCCGGTAACCGGTGAAAACCAGTTCCGCATTCTTCCGGATGTTTCCCGGATGCTCGCGCATCAACATCTCCCTGTCACCTAACAGACCGATTTCTTCAATATCATGGGTGACATAAATCACCGTTTTCCGCTGATCCCGTCATATGGGCAGCAGTTCCTCCCGGAGCAGGAGTTTGGTCCGGGCATCCGGGTCAGATATACACATTTCTTTCCTGTTTTCCTGCCAGGGAATCAGCAGAAGGGATTCTGATTTTTGCCGGAATGATAATGAAAAATAAGGATGACACAGCGGGAGAAATTCCGGTTTTAAGAAAAAGATTAATTGTGAAGATGATGATTTCACAAAAAGTCGGAAAATCAGATTTGACGGATAATGAGTCAAATCCGCTGATGAGGCGGATTCCGTCCTCTCCCGAAAACCCGTAAGGGCGAACTGCATACGGCCCGGCACGGGCGTTTCCGGGGCGTATGCAGTACGCCCTTACAGAAAAAAATCAACGGATTTGATCCACTGCCATTTTGATGCATATTCATCTGCTGATTTGTTATAGTATTTAAGAAAATATTTTTGGGGTTTTCTGTAGGTTGGGGTGAGGAACGAATCCCAACAGATTCAGTATGTTGGGGTTCACTTCGTTCACCCCGGCCTACCCCAAAATAATTATCTTAAACACTATAATAGAGATTTTGAAAAATCTGACTTTCCACGGGTTCATCAAAAATAAGTTATCCTGTCTTTTACTTCCAGCCCAGAACTTTTTTGGCCTGGGCCAGGGAAGTGACAATTTCGGCATTGCATCCCAGGCTTTTTTCTGTGCGGTTGAACTGTATGCTGCCGATACTGGAAGTGAGATTATCGGATACAATGCGGAGTGTCCGGCCCAGACCGTTTTTTACCGCATAGCGTGTGGCATCTCTGAGAATATTGCGCACATCCTCGGTGGTGGGAACAAAATCCGTGATATCGGTAATGACCACAAAACCGGGGCGGAGCTTATCCACCCCTTCCCGGAATTTTTTTACAAGATTCCGTGCTTCCTCCGCATCAATTCTTCCGCTCATCACATTGAGAAGTGCATTTCTTTTGTAATTGATTTTGATCTGAAACATAAGCCCTGCTCCGTTTTATCCATTTTTATCCATTATTGGTTTTCTTTAATATGCCGGATTTCCCGGAAATCCGGCATATGTGAAAAAAAAATCCTTTAAAAATCCGGCCCTCCCGGTTCGGTATGCTGTACCTCTTTCCGTAACAGGATATAATGGAAATACGGACTCATGTCAATAAAACCTGTCTGACGCGGAATGAAAATCTGCTGAAAAATATCAGGCATTCATTTCATAACTGTCTTTGAGCGGATATACATATTTTTCCCATACATGGTTGAATCGTGCCGGATTCACCTCCGGTCTCCGGATCATTTTCATGCAGAATTCCATCTGCTGTGCGGAAGTACCGGGTTTGGAATAAATCTGCAGGGCGAATTTGGAAAAATCCCGGATCATGAAATCAAAAATCTGATCCGTCAGGTCTTTGTCCGTATTTTCCATATTGCACTTTTCAATCATCAGTTGTCCGTAGGCTATCAGGGTGAAAAGTTCGCCCATACTCAGCAGAAAATCAATATCCTTTGTCTGTTCTTTGGAAGGGGGGGCCGTCAGCAGAAGTTCCTTTAATACGGCAATCTGTTCCTTAAAGATACGGATATTCGGCGTATCCAGGCTGTTATACGCGATATTGAAATCATGGAACTGAATTTTCCCCAGTCCTTTGGTCGGTCCCTGGCGGAAAAGGAAATCATCATTGGCCGCATCATCCCGTTTGGGAATTTCGGGAAATTCGCCGGGATTGAACAGGTAATTGGCCATGAATTTCACCACCAGGGCCATGTTCACATGCACTGTGCCTTCCAGTTTGGGCAGGGCGCGGATTTCCTTGGCGGCCATTTCAAAATACATATCCTTTTCAAATCCCCGTGCGGCAATGACATCCCAGAGCAGATTGATAACCTCTTCCCCCTGCGTGGTCACTTTCATTTTGACCAGGGGATTGTAGAGCAGATAGCGGCGGTCTTCTGCCGAAGCGCAACGCATATAATCCACGGCACGGGAGGAAAAAAGTTTCATGGCCAGCAGGCGGGTATAGGCATCGGTGAAGAGCTGGCGGATGTGGGGAAAATCCGTAACGAATTTCCCGTAAAGATTGCGGTGGGCGGCATGGGTAACGGCCTCGTAAAAGGCATGGGTGCAGATGCCGATGCTGCCCCATCCCAGGTTGAATTTGCCCACATTGACGGTATTGAGCGCGCTGTCCCAGGCTTCCGGGCCGGAGGAAAGAATATCCTCATCGCTGATGGGATAGGAATGCAGCGCGTATTCGGCCACATATCCCTGCCAGGCCACCACATTTTTGATACATTCATAATTGGGATGCCGGGAATCCACGGCAAAAAAGACATATTCGTCTGTTTCAGAATTTTTGGCAAAGGTGGATACCATAGCCGCCTCATTCCCGTTGCCGATATAATATTTCCCGCCGTCTGCCACATATTTTCTTTCTCCCAGAGGGGTCAGGGACATGTCCGAGGAATAGAGATCCGCTCCGTGGGTTCTTTCAGAAAGACCGAAGGCGAAAATGGCTCCTTCTTTGAGCAGTTTGGCGGCTTTTTTCTTTGCGGCTTCATTGTTTCCCATCCAGATGGGACCCAGTCCCAGAATACTGACCTGCCAGGCATACCAGTAGGGCAGTCCGTAGAATCCCAGAATTTCATTCATATCACAGATCCGGGCCGTATCCCAGCGCACATCCGGGTCCCCCTCTCCGTAGGCAGAAGGGGTCAGCAGGGTATAGAAAATTCTGTTCTCTTTGACAAAATCCAGAAAATCCTCATACCAGACCATATTCCGGTAATCCGCCTTGAGTTTCTCTTTTCCCTTGTTTTCAAAAAAATCTATGGTTTTGAGCATGATTTGTCTGGAAGCCTCATCCAGATGTTCATATTTTTCATTTTTGGGATGTAACAGCATTTTCATTCTCCTTTATTTTCTGATTTGAATAGGTTTGAACCGCTCAATCCCTTCCATAAGCGCGGAAATCATTTCCGCCATCCGGATCATCAGGGGTTTGCGGTATATTCTGCCCGATGATTTTTTGCGCACATACAGGGTTTTATGCACCCGTGCCACCAGGGTCTTTCTTTCATCCCGGATTTCCACGGTAAGCCGGGGAAGATATTTCGCGCCTTCAGCGGTTTTTTCCCGGATGTCCTGAATAAGCGGTTCTTCCACACGGAAATCCGCATACACATTCCCTTTGCCCGGGCTGACAAATTCAATGGTCGCGGATTTGTCCCATACAATATATTCCGCCCCCAGGATCTGAATCAGCATCAGGGCATAAAAGGGATCGCACATGGCATAGAGACTGCCGCCGAAATGGGTTCCCATATAATTCCGGTTGAAAAAGTGCATTCTCATTTCCACAAGGGTATGACGGTAATCTTCGGAAATATGTTTTACACGGATACCGGTTCCCAGATAGGGGGGATACCAGGTCAGTAGTATCTGAAAAATTTTGGAATTCACGATAGTGCCTCACTCTGCTGCCGTATCTGTTCCGGAAGGTTTCACCGGCCGGATCCATTCCCCGTCTTTGCGGTAATCCAGGCTGATTTTTTTCAATTCCTCTTTATGTTTCAGAAAACGGGATTTCATCCCGATCAGCCATTCCCGGTGCGCCAGTGCATCCTCCTTTGTCAGAAAAAGTTCATGCTCCCCTTTTTCTATGGCAAAAACCGGGATGCCATCCTTTTGGGATAGGGTTCCGGAATTACTGCACAGCATACAGCGCACTTTGTTTTTTTCCAGAAAACGGAAGGTCTGCCCGCCGCATAAGGGGCAGCAGGGCTGTTTTTTTTCCTTTTCCGGACCGAACAGGGCCGAGGCCAGTTCCGCTGCCACAGTCTGATTTTCCCCATTCATGAAAATCTCTCCGGGCATGGCGCCGTAAATCATGCGGCAGTCTTTGATTTCCGCCATGAGCAGCTTGAGAAAACTTTCAATTCCCAGCAGGGTATATCCTTCCTTACCCGGAATGCCCGCAATGCCCACCCCGACAGCGGGTTTTCCCCACAGCTTTTCCGCATGGGGATAGAGGGCGATTCCCCAGATCGGAAGAGCACACGTCGAGGCATTGGGGCCGAGAAAATAGGTGGGAACCGAAACAATCAGGGCATCGGCTTCCAGAATCGCCTGCGTCAGCGCATTGAAATCATCTTCAATAATACACTGCTGCTCCTTAAACATACACATATAACAGCCTTTGCAGGGCTGAATATCAAAATCCGAAAGGCGCAGCAGTTGCAGTTCATGTTCTTCAGTTATCTGCCTGCTGATTTCCTTTGCCATGATTTCACAGTTTCCCAGTTTCCGGGGAGATGCGATTATGGCCAGTATTTTTTTCAAATCATCCTCCTGTTTCCGTTAGCATACAAACTTTATGGATAAAAAAAATCTACATCAGAACCCGCAGCAGTCTTTTAAACAGCAACTGCTCTTCCAGACTGAACCCGGCCAGAAGTTCCCCATTGGCCTTTTTCCGCTCTTCAATGAGGACTTCCTTCATATCATTGGCTTTTGCAGAAGGATACAGATGAAAGATTCGCCGGTCATCCGGACTCTGCTCCTTTCTGATCCATCCGGCTTCCACCATCCGCTCCAGCACTCCGGAAAGTGTGGCCTTATCCAGAATCAGCATTTTCCCCAGTTCCGCAGCCGTCAGCCCTTCCTGGTACCAGAGTCCTTCCAGCACCAGATGCTGCATATTGGTCAGTCCGTAGGGTTTCAGACGCTTCTGAAAATCCCCGTGGGCTTTCTGATATGCCTTTCCCAGTAAAAAAACCGTACAATCCGGCAGATCCTCAGGTATTTTCGTCATGGCAACTCCTTTGTATGCGAACCATTAACCGAATCCGTTTTCACTGTCAAGAAAAATCTGAATACCATTACTGCCGGTATGATTCAAAATTGTCGTCTGAATATCTAT
This sequence comes from Desulfobacteraceae bacterium, assembly GCA_011390755.1. GTDB lineage: Bacteria > Desulfobacterota > Desulfobacteria > Desulfobacterales > Desulfococcaceae > JAABRU01. The sequence continues at coordinate 23,908 of JAABRU010000101.1, forward strand.
AAAATACAAATTTGTTTTTTTCTGTATTGCTGTGATTCCATATCAAAAAAAGGTAGTGCTACACAAGTAATTCTGGTGTTATAATATATTATTTCAGGATTTTATCATAGCTTATGTAAAAAAGCCTGCCTGATTTTTCAGGGTGCAAAAAAACCGGATTTCCAATGCCGCATCATTCCGGATAAAGCAGGAATCCGGTATTTTCAGGATGTTCCGGACTCTGCCTTCTATGGCTCTGTCAAGTTTTGAATGAGGACTTACGTTACTCCTGCAGGGGCGTATTGCATACGCCCGGCAGAAGCGGGCTTCGGGGCGTATGCAATACGCCCCTTTTACAGGATTGTTTAACCTGCCATTTTAACCCTGGCAGGGCAGTAGTGCTTTGTCAAAGTTAAATTGACGGGTATGCAGCACCCTGAAATTTCGCAGGGGTGTATTGCATACGCCCGCCATACGGCAAACCGGGGCCTATGCAGTACGCCCCTGCAGGAGTGACTTAACCCGTCATTTTAACGTTGACAGTGTAGTAGTGCATTGTCACAGCTGAGTTTCAGGATAAACGGATTCCAACTCTTTTCCTGATTCATCTTTCCACTTTTCCCGTTCTTTTTCGTCTTTCCGTTTTTCCCGCTCTCTTTTCAACTCATTTTTCCGTTTTTCCTTTTCTCTTTTCAACCCGTCTTTCCGTTTTTCCCGCTCTCTTTCTGATTCATCTTTCCACTTTTCCCGTTCTTTTTCGTCTTTCCGTTTTTCCCTCTCTCTTTTCAACTCATTTTTCCGTTTTTCCCGCTCTCTTTCTGATTCATCTTTCCACTTTTCCCGTTCTTTTTCGTCTTTCCGTTTTTCCCGCTCTCTTTTCAACTCATTTCTCCGTTTTTCCTTTTGTCTTTTCAACCCGTCTTTCCGTTTTTCCCGCTCTCTTTCTGATTCATCTTTCCACTTTTCCCGTTCTTTTTCGACTTCCCGTTTTTCTGCTTCATCATTCTTCGCCAGAATACAGGTATTTGATTCCCCGTTTAATTCTTTTGCATACGGATAATTTTTCCCGAAAACCGGGGAAGAGGTAAAGAGGAAAAAACCGGATATCAGGCTGATAAATACAATTTTTTTCATCATAATCTCCTTTATTTGAAATCATTTTCCACTCCGGTATTCCCGGAAGAAAAGGAATACATGTCCATATCAATCTGAAATTACTTAATTAAAAAGCTGCAACATTCCCACTGTGATCAATCAGACAGAAAAAAACCGGGACTGACAGAAGCAGATTCACAATTGAACGGAGGGCCCTGCTGACCGGTTTCCGGATTGGGGATCCGGATTTTGCATTCTCCGGGAGATGCCGGTATGTTCAGATTTTCACAACTTCCCCTGTCGTCTCCTGCTGCACGATCATCAGCGTCATCATCCCTGTTAGGTGAGTTGTTATCCCGCCATTAGTGGAATGTCAAATAAATTTTTTACCCTTTTAAAAGTCCGGATGGAGGAGCCCAAACTGAAAGTCCGGCACTCCTCCGCAGCTTTTCTGAGTATACAGAAATATATTTGACAGTCCACTTAGCCCGGATTATTCACAAAATTAAACAAATCCGCGAATCACAATGCATTAGCTGAAAACTGAGTTATAAAGCCGGCTTTCAGTATTTCCCTTATTTTCGGAGATCTGTCAGAATTTATGAATAATGCAGGTAAGCGACTTACTTAAAATCCGGGGTATTCTGCAGCTGGGGCTGAGGAAGGAAAGCCAGCAGATTCAGAACCTTGACTTTCACTGTGTTCAACCCTGCCTGCCCTGAACAATTATCTTAAAAACGATAGCTTTTGACACAGGAATCTCATTTTGATATTATACCTCTGCCTAAAACATTCCGCTTATCCTGTTTCCGGAATCTCTATATAGATTTTAAGATAATCTTTGGACCCTTGCTATTAAAGGGTTTTATTTTGGATAACGTGTGTGTAAAATTATAATTACCTGAAATTTAATATAAATATAACCTGTAAAAACGCTAATAGAATTC
>JAABRU010000102.1 GCA_011390755.1 Desulfobacteraceae bacterium
GGGGTGCGTAATTTCGGCAGCGGGCCAAATCCGCTGATCTGTCACTGGGAAACAGAATCCTCTCTGCGGTAAAAAAATAATAAAAACACAGAGGGTAAAAGAGATAAGCACTCAGCAGAAAATAAGCGCCCCGTTTCATCTGACCGGGGGACGGAATGCACGGTTTCTGTTTATCCGCAGGATATTTCCGGAGGATTTGTTTCCTGCCGGGTCCCCGGGAGTTTTTTCTCTGTGCCTCCCTGTGAAAACCCTGTGTTCTCTGTGGTTATAAAAATCAAGCGGTCTGACCCGCTACCCGTAATTTCCTAAGTCAGTGACATTGTGTCGCACATAGTAGGACTTACGCAGTTGAAATATAATCTGCTGCTTTTATTGACTGTCAATTTTTAAGGCACATAATAAATTCAAACAGTTAAAATTCAACTGCGTAACTCCTATTTATAGTACTCCAATTTTGGTTTTTCCGGGCACAGTTTTTGCCCTTGAATCGGATTGCTGAAAAACGGCTGTTTCTGACTCCGAAAACGTGAAAACAGGTCAAAAAAGGTATGTTTTTGGGCTTAGCAATTTTTGTGCCAGGAAAAACCAAAATTGGATCAGTATATTATTAAAAATATCCGCAGTTTCACAAATCCTCCCGGCAGGTATTTTTTTCAGACAGAAAAATATCTGCCTCCCATGCCATAGACAGAGAATAGTTGACAGGAGAATGGGCCGCCAGAAAATACGGTGCGTCTGCAAATTTTTTTAAAGAAGCAAAGGAAAGCAGTGCGTCGCTGTTCCCATTGCTGTTTTCATTATTTTTGGGAAAACAGAAAGACCGGGATTTTCCGGCATGGCAGAAATCAAAGGGAATCCGGGAGGGCGGTACACCGGTGACAATGTCGGCATCCAAAGCAACGCGGTAGATGGGTACAGACTGCAGGGAACGCACAAAAATACTGTCTCCGACTTTGGGAGACCCGAAGGAATATACTGCCCGCGGCGGAATGAAAGAGGCCGTCAGACTTGCCAAAGCTGCCCCCAGGCTGTGCCCTGTGTAGAAAAGGGGGATATGGATTTCTGAGAGTACGGCCCGAAGTTCGGTGTGTATTTTGAAAAATTCATTTTTAAAACCGCTGTGTACCAGACCACCGGCTGGCCACGGGACCTGAACCGTGTTGAGATTGGAAAACCAGTGTTCAAAGCGGTTGGTTCCGCGGAACACCAGCACAGCAAAACGTTCATTTATATCCGAGACAATCGCGAACTGAATACAGCCCTTATTAAAAAAAGTTTTCTCTTTCAGTCCGATACCCGCGAGAATATCACTGCGGCTTAAAGGGTCGGCCCATATGCCTGCCTCATCTTCTCCCCTCCGGTAAATCAGGCGTGAGATTTCAGCCAGCCACCAGCCGTTGATGGGGTGATATTCCTGATGTTCCGGCAGGAATTTTCCGAAACGCTGCGCATGAGCAAAAAAATGCTTCCCTTCCCCCGGGCGGAGAAGAGAATGCCAGCTGTAATCATAAGCTGCCATATGTGTCTATGAAAAGAGAATTTTTACAGAAGGTTTGTCCCGGTAGCGCACACGGGAAACTTTCATTTTTGCTTTTACCGGGCTTCCGTTTTCTCCGAGACGGATATGCAGTTTTTTGACCTTTTCCTCACTGTCATTCAGAAACGCTTTATCTATTTTTTCTTTCAGTTTCAGCGCGTCCGTATATTCCATAAAATCAAAAAGCCGCTGTCCGATCCTTTCCTGTTCATCTGAAATATGCATCCATTCTCTGGCAGAACGGTTGATATAGCGGATGGCATAGGAAGCATCCAGAAGCATCACTTTCTGTGAGTCATCATCCACAAAACTTTTAAACAGTTCATAGCTGATATGCCGACGGGTTTCACTTTCCGAATACCGCTCACTGAGTTCTGAATAATCTTTGCGCAGTGCAAGATGCTCCTGTATCAGCGTGTCTTTTTCCCGTTTTATGTTTTCAACATCTTCTTTTAAACGGGAATATTTCATTTTCAAATCTTCATGCTCTTCAATAAGAGCGGAAAGTTTTTCTTCACAGGCGCTATACGTTGCATTCATAATTCAATCCTGATTTTTGACTATTAGCCCTGTCAACGCTTAAATGACAGGTTCAACTGCCCCTGCAGGGGCGTATTGCATATGCCCTGAAACCGCTCATGCCGGACGTATGCAAGTTCCGCATACCCGTCATTTTAATGCTGACAAAGCACTATTCACATATTGCCGGGAAACAGGGAATTAATCGGATGATATTTACACAGAAATCTGCCGAAAGTCAAATATCTTTTATAAGACATTGATCATAATAAATACAGTGAATATCAAACCGGATTGCCGGTAGCAGAGACAATGCCGTTTCCCCTGACAAAAGCGGGAGGGGTTCCGTCCTTGTTCCCGCACTCCGCGTCCCGCAGCAAATGAACCGGACGCGCAGCGTCAATGCCATTAGTTGCTTAATTCTAAATTTTTTGCATTTTATGTCAGAAAAAGTGTATATTCCTACGCAAATTCCTGAATAATAAACGGATTTTTGAGTTTTAAACCAAGGATAATAACTTCCTGACCGAGTCTGGTCAGGTAATACTCAGGTGATTTCTAACAAAGAATATCCCGGCCAGACAATTCCTTTTTGAGAAAATATATTGACAGATAAATCAGAATTGTTAACAGTATTTCCATATTTGTCCGGAAAAAATATATTGAATCAGAAAGGAAATACAATTTTGTCTGACAACCGTTTTTTACCCAGGGGTTTGGCAGAGGAACAGATAACTGACATACGACTGGCAGCTTCAAAAATGACAGGTTCGGTACGACGGGGCTTTATGGCTGAGATGATTTTGAAATATTGTGACGGAAGATCCCGTAAGGCAGAAACCGTTTTTGGTTGGTCAAAGTATACCGTTGCCACCGGTCTGGGAGAAAAACGTACAGAAATAACCTGTCTCGGTGCCCAGTCTGCCTGTAGCGGAAGTATCCGTTGGGAGGAAAGAGAACCGGAAGCAGCAGTTGTACTGCGTCTCATTGCCGAATCGCATTCACAACAGGATCCGACTTTTAATTCAGCAGTCACTTATACACGTCTTACAGCCGGGGCGGCATTGAAGGCTTTGAAGGAAAAAGGTTTTACTGAGGACCAACTTCCGTCACTCAGCAGTATGTCGATGATACTGAACCGCATGGGATTTCGTCTTCGTAAAGTGGTAAAAGCAAAACCTTTGAAAAAAATTAAAGAAACGGACGCGATCTTCGACAATATAAAAAAAAAGATGATCCGGCCCAAAATGATGAAAAAGTAAAACGTTTAAGCATGGATTGCAGGTCAACTGTTAAAATCGGTGATTTTTCGCGCGGAGGAAAGACCAGGGGAGACAATAAAGCCGGAGATCATGACTTCGGATGCAAAGAGAAGTTTGTTCCATGCGGAATTTTGGACGAAGACACTGACCGGTTATATATCAACTTCGGTAATTCATATAAAACAAGTGATTTCATCGTCGACACACTTGAAGACCGGTGGTCAGGTTTAAATTTTCAGGAACAGCAGAATACCGAACTGATACAATTGAAAACGGATAACGGTCCGGAAAGCAGCGGAGTCCGAACTCAGTTTCTTAACCGCATGGTTGATTTTTCCGGAGACATCGGCATTCCTATCCGATTGTTGTATTATCCTCCGTATCACAGTAAATATAATCCGATTGAACGTTGCCGGGGAGTCCTTGAAATTCATTGGAACGGCACGAAACTCACTGACTGCGAAACCATGCCCGGATGGGCCGGAAACATGACCTGGAAAGGAGTGAAACCGGTAGTAAAAGTAACCAGAAAAATTTATAAAAAAGGAATCGCACTGTCCAAAGCGGCTATGCGTCCGGTTGAAAAATATCTCAGGAGAGATTCTCCCTACAACGTCACTTAGACATATTCCGGAATAATTTGGCAAATCCGGAACTGATTACAGGATAATAATCTGTAACAAAGCATATTTATGAGATTATATCCGGCAATCATTTCTGTCAGTCTGTTCTGCACAGATTTATATCTCATAAAATCCTTTGGAATACGCAAATTTTATGAGACATGGCTAAGTGACGTTGTAGGGTTCTTTGTTACCAAAATATGATATTCTGATTGATCCGCAAATGGATTGTTAGGTGGGATGTTCTTTGTTAGAAATCACCTAAGGGGGATGCGTGGATTGGTAACAATCCTTTGGGTTGGCAACAGCCCCCATCTATCCGACTACCCTGCTTACATACTTTGATAATTCCTCCCCAACAGTTCGGTAAAAAAAATCGGTCTAAATAATTTCAGCAGGTTATGAAATGAATACGAAACATCCGTATTTAATGATTTCAGACAGTTATGGTTTTATGCCCTGTAAGTCGGAAAAAATTACCAAACCATTCCTCCCAAAGAATATTAATAAATGCTTGATTTATTTTGAATTTAGGATTACTATCTTACTATCTGTATAACTGATTCTGCCCAATTACCGCAGAACGCAGATGGCTATCCGCTGATTCCCCTCTGTAAGGGCCTATTGCATACGCCCGCCATATGGCAAACCGGGGCGTATGCAGTATGCCCTTACAGAAAAAATCAACGGATTTGACCCTCCGTCTAACACTCCTGTGTCCGTTTACTTTTTCCGTTAATCTGCAGGGCCTTTACGGTCTCTTCGTACCACTTTGTGCGGAGTACCTCTGCCATAATACATTCTCCTTTTTTAAATGTTGATAAACAGAATGTATTATGGCATAAAAAGAGCAGAGAAGTGGAATATGAATATATTGCTGAATAATACCGGATGCTAAGGATGCTGCCTGCCGCAGAGCGGCTTACCTGAGCCCTGCAATCAAGCGGATTCGGCAGGGTTCCGCGATCGCTCCACCCCGCCGAACCGCTTAGCTCTGCGTTAGGACTGCAAACCGGAAAGGGTAAAATTAGTGGATGATTATCAACTTTTGACAGACCTTCATAAAAATGCAAACCGGCAGGGTCCCGGAGGGGATGCAGAGACGGAAAAGGCTCTTCGTCTCACCATGGCAGACCGGTCTGCACCACTGAAGATTGCCGATATAGGATGCGGCACCGGAGCATCCACCCTAGTGCTTGCCGGTCTGTTGAATGCCCAGTTCACAGCGGTGGACTTCCTTCAGGACTTTCTTGAAATACTTGAGGAAAGAGCCCAAAATATGGGGCTTTCTGGCAAGATAAGGACTCTTGCCTGCTCAATGGACAATTTGCCATTTGGAGATGAGGAATATGATATTATCTGGTCTGAGGGTGCAATTTACAATATCGGCTTTGAAAAAGGTGTAAAAGACTGGTTTCGTTATCTGAAAGCGGGCGGACTGCTGGTTGTTTCGGAGATTACCTGGCTTACAGCGTCCCGTCCGTCAGAACTCCGGAAATATTGGGAAAACGAATATCCCGAAATTGATGTTGCTTCTTCAAAGATTGGCATACTGGAAAAGTACGGCTATTCTCCGATTGCCTATTTCATTTTACCTGAGCATTGCTGGCTGGATAATTACTATCGGCCTATGCAGGGCAGATTTAAAGATTTCCTTAACCGAAACGGCAATAGGAAAGAAGCACACGCAATAGTGGAAGCGGAAAACCGGGAAATTGAACTTTATGAGAAATATAAAACTCATTACAGCTATGGTGTATATGTCGCAAGAAAGCTGGGTTAAGGAAAGTCATACCCCCCAATGCTGCTGCCTTAAGAAAAACCGGAGTGCTGAACTTACAGTCTGGCAGATCTTTTTTTTAAATAATTTCAGCCTGCCAAACTGTAAGTTCGGCACTCCTCCGACCTTATGTCAGCAGCATTGCCCCTGACCCCTTCCGCCGGGGGAGGGGAATTTCAAATCAACCGGTTTGACCCACCACCAAAATTTTTATTGAAAATTTGAAAGTGCCGGTCATGAACCGCGTCCATCTGCTCCCAGACAAAAAAGCTGCCTGGACGACCGAAAGATAAAACTGATACTGCATGACCAGAAATCGCTGAAGACGAACAAACGTAATATAAAGAAGTATTTGAAAAGTCTGTACTCAATGCCGTTTCCTTAAGCAGGAAGTCCCCCTCCCCCGGCGGGAGGGGTTAGGGGAGGGGAGTCTTAAGGAAACGGCATTGAGTACAGACTATATGAATTGATGAACCCGTAAAAAGTCAGATTTCTGAAAATCGCTGTTAATAAAATCAGTTGATTCATGTATATCAAAGCCTGTTTTTTTGACTTTTTACGAGATCATCATGAATTAATAAGGAATTTACATATCAGAATATGCCCGGTCACGATTTCGCCACCTGCCTGCTCTTAACAAAGCCGCTTGTCTTTTTTTATCAGAAAAAGCTGAATCGGACGAATTACAGTGTTTGGAACATCATGATTATGCCCGACAAAATCAATGCTGCAAAAATTTTTAACCTGGAGCAACAAAAACATGCTACGCATCCGAAGAATATATGACGACGTACTGCCGGTAAACAAAGAAATTCTCCGGCAGATCCGGGAAATCATGCGCACCCGTTTCGGCGCTGCCCCCGAAGAGGAAATCGAACACATCGGTGACAAGCTGAGAAATCCCTTCAAACAGCGGTTCCGTCCCGTACTCTTTGTGGCCGAGAGTATGCGGGGCAGGGTCAAAGGCTTTGCCATGCTGCTGCACGAGCCGGAAATCCGTTTTGCCTATCTGGACTGGATTGCCACGGCTTCGGGCCGTACCGGTGGCGGTCTGGGGAGCGCACTGTACGACCGGGTGCGCAGGGAGGCCGCTGCACTGCATGTGAAAGGGCTTTTTTACGAATGCCTTCCGGATGAGGCCGCTGCCTGCCCCGATGAGGAAATGCTGAAGGAAAACCGCGCCCGGCTGCGTTTTTACGAACGTTACGGGGCCAGACCCCTGATCGGCACAGGGTATGAAAGCCCGGTGAAGGAGGGGGACATCTGTATGCCCCATCTGGTCTATGACAGTCTGGGGGAAAACCGCCCCCTGAGCCGGAATTTTGCCCGCAAAGTCGTGCGGGCCGTCCTGGAACGCAAATACGCGGCCTACTGCCCCCCCGATTATGTGGAAAAGGTGGTCGGTTCTTTTCAGGATGATCCGGTCTGTCTGCGGGATTTCCGCTATGTGAAACCCCAGGCCGTGAGAAACGCTGTGGAAGGCAGTTCCGCTGAGCAGATCGCACTCATTGTCAACGACAAACATGAAATCCACCATGTGCATGAACGCGGCTATGTGGAATCCCCGGTACGGGTGCGGAGCATTCTGGCGGAACTGGACAAAAGCGGGCTGTTTGAAAATCTGAAACCCCGCCCCTTTCCGGACAAACATATCCGGGCCGTACATGATGCGGATTATGTGAGTTATCTGAAACGGGCCTGCGCGGAAGTCCCGCCCGGAAAATCTTTATATCCCTATATTTTCCCCATCCGCAACAAAACCCGTCCGCCCAGAGAACCGTCCGTGCTTTCCGGATATTACTGTATTGACACCTTCACGCCCATCAATGCCAATGCATGGCCGGCCGCACGCCGCGGGGTGGACTGTGCACTTACGGCTGCCAAAGAAATTCTGGACGGGCGCCGCATTTCCTATGCCCTTATCCGCCCGCCCGGACACCATGCCGAACGCAGATCCTTCGGCGGTTTCTGCTATTTCAACAACAACGCCATTGCGGCCCAGTATCTCTGTGCCTACGGAAAAACCGCTATTCTGGATCTGGATTATCACCACGGCAACGGCCAGCAGGATATTTTCTACCGGCATTCCGATGTGCTGACCGTATCCATCCACGGCCATCCCTCCTTTGCCTATCCCTATTTCAGCGGGTTTGAGGATGAACGGGGAGACGGCGAAGGGGAAGGATTCAACCTGAATCTGCCTCTGCCGGAAAATATGGACGGTGAGGGCTACCGGAAGGCGCTGGAGAAGTCCATTGTCCGCATCGAACAGTTCCGCCCCCAGTTTCTCGTCATCGCCCTGGGACTGGACCCGGCCAAAGGCGACCCCACCGGCACATGGTCCCTGAAAATAAAGGATTTTGAAGCCAACGGGCGTATGGTCGGAAAGATCGGTCTGCCCACAGTGGTCATTCAGGAAGGGGGATACCGCACCCAGACCCTGGGCAAAAATGCACGGGCCTTTTTCAACGGTCTGGTGGCAGGCAATATGCAATGGATTGAAAAGAGCCGGGAACCCAAAGACCGCATCCACGGCGTAAAATTCCGCTATGAACCGGAGGCTGCGGATACGGAACGGGTGCGCCGTCTGGTGGAAATCACCGGTTTTTTCCATGCAGATGAGGTGCTGATTGCCGCGGAACTGGTGGAGGAACGTGTGAACAGAGGGACGGACAGCGGGTATGAATTCATTTTCGCAGATCATTACGGACGTATGGCAGGATACGTCTGTTTCGGCCCCATCCCCTGCACAGCCTCCTCTTTTGACCTCTACTGGATCGCGGTGCATCCGGATTTTCAGGGCCGGGGCCTGGGGCATCATCTCCTGAAGGAAGCGGAAAAACGTATCCGCAAAGCCGGGGGAACCCGGATATATGTGGATACATCCCAGCGTGACCAGTACGCTGCAACCCGCGCTTTTTACGAAAACTGCGGATACCGCATGGAAACCGTTCTCACCGATTTCTACAGCCCCGGAGACGGGAAAGCCGTTTACTGCAAGGTTTTCATCTAATGCACGCCCACCATTGCTTTTTATATTTCAAAAACCGTTAGACCCCACATTTCGCGCTTTGCGATCCAGCAATCTGAATTTATGGAATCCGATTCCTGATGAACCGGTAAAAAGTCATTTTTCCGGAATTCAGTCTTTTTAAAATCAGTATGTTAACTTGCTGAAATCCCCCTATTTCGGACTTTTTACATATTCATCATTCTTTGGGTATGCAAAAAAAATCTGAAAAATTCAGTTTAATTTTCAACGTGTTGTAAAAATCAAAGTGTTGCAAAGACAAGCGAAATGCGGGTTAGACAGTTTATTTTTTAATTATTTCCGACTTTTTTTCTGCGCACCAAACCGCCCATACCGATCAGGCCGCTTCCCAAAAGAATCATACTGGCCGGTTCGGGTGTCGGCACTGTCCCATCTGCCATCAGGTTGTCATTTCCGCAGCCCATGGTAAAATGGGCAATGAAATCACTGCCTGCAATAAATCCCATGTCAATATCTGTTACCAGATTATGAGAACCGCCCAGAAAACCGGTATCCGCATCGGAAAATCCGGTTCCGTAGGTAAAAGAAATATTTTCGCTGAGAAGGCTGCCGCCGCTTTCATATCTCCAGGGGGATGATCCCTGATTTTGTTTGTAATAGGAAGTGGTTAGGAGAGTACTGCTGTCAATACTGTACAGGTCATAGGAGAAAGTACTGAAATCAAGATCGATCACATAATCATAACCGTAAATATTGGATACAGATTTAAACCCGTCCGATGATCCGTCAATATCTCCGAAAACTGCATCACCGTTAATGTCTATGAATATATCTCCGGATGTATATTCCGTATTATTGATAAAATCATATCCGCCGACCATACTCAGGATTGTACCGTTAAGAAAAAAACCTTCCAAATCCCATGTCTGATTGGCAACCATTCCCGGCTCAACTTCCTGATCCTCCCTGTCGGAATACCATGCTGTACCGGTGTTATTTCTGTCGCTGATGGTAATATCCGTTCCCAGAGAGAGAGCAGATGCATTGCCGGATAAAAAACGGATCATTACAAAAGAGATTGCCAGTACCGTAAATAATTTTTTCATTTTTTCCTCCGTTTTGTTTTGATATTCAGGATTATTTGTATCTTGCAGGTTTATCTTACAGGAGTTTCTTATGCAGATTGTATGCCATTTTTCTGCGACAGTCAGAATTTTTTATAAATTATTTCAAAAAACTGCCAACTGTAAGTTCGGCACACCGTTTTTTCCTTACATCAGCGGCATTGCCTTCGGGGACAGGGCGTTCATGTATAAATATGAAAAATATATACCTCCAATTTTTGATGCCTGATATAATTATTTGTTTAAATTTAAAAAATTATTTATATTTTTGATAAATCAGCAAACAGAAGAGTAATAACTTTATCTATATTATCATATTACAGAGTTATTATACAGAAATCTGCAAAATTTGTTGCACTGAAAAAATATTAGATATGAAGACAGTAAACACGGAAGCAGGGATGACTTTATGTTTATTCAATTTATATTTCAGTTGTTTATACACATATCACATGTCTTTGCGGCATTTTGAAAATAAAACCGCTTTTTTCAGCAATTTTTGCATACCCGGAGAATCGGATGCAATACATTCAGATTACCGGAGAGCAAAGAGCGAAATGTGGAATATGTGAATTTCAGTAGATCGAAACCTTTCCGGAGGAGTGCAAAAATTGTATTTTTGCATGGGGCAGCCGGGAGATGCGGCGGTGCAGAAATACAATTTTTGCACTCCGGGGCAGATGTAAAACCGTATCCGGGGGAAACTTTTCGATCTACTGAATTTGTTCAACGTAGAACCTATCCGAAAACCTCCGAAACCGATTTTTGGAACCGCCGCATTTCAATGGATCAGCAAAATAAAATGAGCAGGTTATTTCGTACTCATTCCTAAATGAATTTTGATGCTTATGTAAAATCGGAATCTTCGCTTTGTGGGAAGGAGACGAATTTACGAAACGGTGTACTATACTGTTTTCTATTAAAAAATAATCGCCTGCGCAGCAGAGGGGGGGGCAGCAGATTTGCTCCGATTTTACTGCATCCGTTCCCTTTTCTCCCTGAAAGTAGGGTATATCCCCATCAGAATACTTTTCTATCCCCATTGATTCTTTGTCATTATCTGAGTATAATTAATTTTGATGATCTCGTAAAAATTCCGAAAATCAGGTTTTGATACATATTAACACTCTGATTTTATTAATAGCTATTTTTGAAATTTGGACTTTTTACCGATTCATCAATTTTAGTGTGTAAGAAAATATTTTTGGGTAGTGCCTTGTCAAAGTTAAACTGACGGGTTGATTTTTTCCGCAGGGCGGGCAGAAGCGGAACGCTGCCCACCGCCTTGCGTTTTCAGCAGATCGATAAGTTTCCGGAGGAGGACAAAAAATTGTATTTTGCATGTCAGGCGGCAGTCGGGGCAAAAATACAATTTTTGCACTCCGCTTATGTTTCTCAAGGGCGTATGCAGTAGACTCTTAAGGTAAAAAAATCAAGGGATTTGAACCACTGATAAATAGACAGGAATCAGGAATGATGCATCCGCCGGATAAAAAAAAACTGCTTTTGCAGGGGCAGCCGGACATCTCCAAAAACAGGAAGAAAGCATTTCCGCTTTCCGCATCCTGTTTTATTTTTGAAAAAAGTGTGTTTATTCCGCTGCTGGCGGCGGCGGCCATGCTTTTTCCGCCCATCCGGGATTTTTTCAGGGATGCAGGATGGCGATGGCTGTATATGCTCCTGTTTTCTCTTCTGTTTTCATACGGGCTGACCCCATTCTGCATCCGGCTGGCCAAAGGGACGGGGGTGCTGGATGTACCGGATCAAAGAAAAAGTCATCCGGATGCCACCCCTTTGCTGGGAGGGATTGCTGTATTTGTTCCTTTTGTCACAGCCATTATCATCAATGGTATTTTTGCCGCGGAAGTATGGGGACTGCTTGCTGCCTCGGGCCTTCTCTTTGCCCTGGGAATTGCAGATGATATCCGGGAAATTCCGGCAGGTGTAAAATTATTGGCGCAGATACTGGCAGCATCCCTTGTCATCATCAGCGGCACTGTGCTGCGTGTACTGCCGGAACACTATGATGTTATTGCCCGTGCAGGCAATGTGTTTCTGACACTTTTCTGGATCATCGGTATTACCAATGCCATGAATTTTTCCGACGGCATGGACGGCATGGCCGCGGGGCTGGGAGGTCTGATTTCCCTGTTTCTGGGGCTTGCAGCCATGCAGTTCCACCAGTTCTTTCTTGCCTGGATGGCCGCGGCCATGATGGGAAGTTGTCTGGGGTTTCTTCCCCATAACTTCAGAATCCGGGGAAATGCCCGGATATTCATGGGAGATGCCGGGAGTACGGTTATCGGTTTTATCCTGGCCTCCCTGGCAGTGTACGGGGAATGGGGGCAGGACAATTCTTTTGTTGCCCTGACCTCCCCTTTGCTGATTTTCTGGATTCTGATATTCGATATGATATACATTACAATTTCCCGAATCGCATCCGGAAAGGTCAGAAACTGGAAGCAGTGGATTGAATATGTGGGAAAAGATCATCTGCATCACCGGATTGCGGATGTTCTCGGCAGTAAGAAAAAAAGTGTATTATTTATTATGCTGCTGACCTTCTGCACGGGAACCGGTGCCCTTGTGCTGCAGGACAGCAATATATACATTGCCTTTCTTTTACTTGTTCAGGCATCACTGACGGTAATACTCATCAGTATACTGGAAATACGGGGCAGAACTTTGGCAAAGCAGGGAAAGGCAGTCCGAAACAGGAATGCAGGGGCGGACGGTTCTGCGTTTCCGGCAAAAGAATCCGAAAATACGGATAAGGCAATACAGCAGGAACTGCTTCATGAAACATCGGAATAGCGACACAGATTTCTTTCCGGCAGCTGCAAAGGCGGAGGACAGGCTCCGCCGGGAAAAGGCGGTTCCGGCCTCCCTTTCCGTATACAGCCATCCGGACATGGCCATCGGAGGGTCCTCCGGGGGGCAGAAAGCGGAAAATCCCCCGCGTCTGCAAATGCAGCGGGTAGAGCTTTATGAAAAAATGGCAGACTGCCTGAGAGATATTTTTGACTGTATCCGCAAAAATCAGCAATTGGATATCCGCAAAGCGGAAAAACTGGCTGCGGAAACCCTTTCTTTCACCGCAGAGGAAGATCCGCTTTTTATTCGGGCAATTCATCATGACAGTGTGCAGGATTATTATATATATCACTGTGTCAATACGGCTGTGTATGTGCTGAAAATTGCGGAATGCCTGAAACGGAAACATCCGCAGAAGGCGGAAATGGTGCTCACTGCCCTTCTCCATGATGTTGCCCTTGCGGATCTTCCGGATGCCCTGATGTATGAAGAGGAAGAAAAATTCACAGATGCACAGCGGAAACTGTTAAAGTTGCGTCCCCTGCAAAGCCGGGAAATTCTGATGACACTCGGAAAGGATTATGCCCGGCTGGCCGAATGTACCGCGCAGATACATGAACGGCTGGACGGCAGCGGTTATCCCAATGGACTGAAAGGGGATGCCGTTCATGAATATGCCCAGATTATCGGACTGGCAGCCATGTATGAGGGGATGACACATTCCCGGCCCGGGGGAAAAAAATA
The DNA here is from genome assembly GCA_011390755.1 of Desulfobacteraceae bacterium. GTDB lineage: Bacteria > Desulfobacterota > Desulfobacteria > Desulfobacterales > Desulfococcaceae > JAABRU01. The sequence continues at coordinate 13,396 of JAABRU010000102.1, forward strand.
TCCCCATTCTTCTGCCATGAAAAAAATTCTCCAAACCGAAAAAAAAACCTTCCGGAAAGAATATCTGAAAGCATTGCTGAAAACTTTTTCCTTTTTCCCTCTGCACAGTTATGTCAGATTAAATTCCGGTGCAGTCGGAAGGGTTGCCGAAACCCATCCGGATCATCCCCTGAGCCCGAAAATCAGACTGCTGCATGATGCACAGATGCGGGAGCTGCCATCGGGCCGCTTAACTGATTTGCGGGAAAATTCTGTCCTGCACATTGTAAAATCAATCAGCAAAGAAGAGGCGGAGGCATTGCAGTGAGACGAATTGTTTTATTTCTGATTTTCACCCCTTTCATATTTCAGGGATGCGGCGTTCAGCATCCGGCATACAGCAATGTTTCTTTTGCAAAACGAAAGGAAATGGGCCTGCCCTCCTCCGGAAAATACCGGAGCATCCGGATAGCGGATATGGACGGTGACGGCAATCCGGATATTATCGGCAGTGCCTCTTATCCGGGAACCCTGGCCATATGGTACGGCGACGGCAGGGGAGGCATGTCCGCACCGCAGTTTCTTCCGGTCCGCGGGGATGTGCGTTCGGTGGATGTCGCGGATTTTAACGGGGACGGCCGCAAAGATATTGTCTTTTCCGTTCAGAAAGAAGCCTCCGGAATTATGATCTGGCTGAATCAGCCCGGCAGGAAATGGTTTCGGGGCAATTCCCCCATTGAAGGAAACAGTTATGAAGGAGTGCAGACTCTGGATATAAACAGAGACGGGCACTGGGATATTGCCGCTGCCAATACGACCGCGGACGCACGCGGGGGAATTCAGATATGGACAGGGGACGGAAAGGGAAACTGGACTGCGGAATCGGGTCCCACGGTCAGCGGAATATTCATGGATGTACTGGGCACGGATTTTAATCATGACGGCATTCCGGATCTGGCTGCTTCGGGATGGGGAACATACGGCGGGCTGAGAGTATGGCTGGGCGACGGAAAAGGAGGATGGGCCTCTGTTTCCGGGCCCAAAGAGGGCAATTATTATTCGCTGACTGCTGCAGATTTCAATGATGACGGCCATCCGGATATTCTGGCCGGAACCTACCGGCAGGGGATAAAAATTTTTCTGGGAAACAGCAGGGGAAATTTTCAGGAAATGTCCCCCCCTGTTACAAAAGGAAGTTACTGGAAGGTGGTTGCTACAGATATGGACGGCGACGGCCTCCGTGATATCCTGGCATCTTCCCTGGATGCGGAGGGCATAAAGGTCTGGCTGCAGAAAAAAGATAAAAAAGAAAAAATATGGGAAGCCGCCCGCTATATTTTTCCCGGGAGGGGAATTTTTTATGATATGCAGATTGCAGATGTGGATAAAGACGGAAAAGATGATTTATGCGCGGCCAGTTTCGGCGAAGGTATCAGATTATGGCTGGGAAAAGGCGGTATTTCTCTTTCATCGGAAGAAAAAAATATTTCTTTGTCCGGCCATGCCGAAAAAAACACTGCTTCAGATGAAACAGATGAAAATCAGGTGTATACAACTGTTTCCGGTTATCCGGAATATAAAATCGGACCGGGGGATGTGCTGGAAATCACTGTATGGGAACGGGCAGAAGGGAAAAAAGAGGAAGTATTTGTGCGACCGGACGGAAAGATTTCTTTCGGATTTGTGGAGGACATGGAAGTAAAAGGACTGACACCCAATCAGCTGGATGAACGCCTGACCGAAGACCTGAAATATTATATCCGCAGCCCCCGCCTGGATGTTATAGTCAAAAATTTCGGCAGCAAATACGTTACGTTTACCGGAGAGGTCTATACCAATGTCAATTTCCGATCCGGTCCGGGAAAATATGAACTGACCGGAAAAACAACTGTGCTGGATATGCTTTCCAGAATCGGGGGACCGACCCAGAAAGCCAACCTGAGAGAGGTACGTATCCGCAATCAGAACGGCCGCACTTTCCGGATTGATCTTTACCGGACCATCAATTTCGGGGACAGGACTCAGGATGCGGTGCTGGATAAGGGGGATTTGGTATTTATTCCCGCAATCACCAAAGAGGCCAGCCGGGTTTATGTTTTCGGAGAAGTGAAAAAACCGGGGGTTTACACATTTACCGGTTCGGAAATGCAGCTTTTTGATGCCGTATCCCAGGCAGGCGGCCTGAATATTTTTGCCACACCCGGAAGCACAAGAATCGTCAGAGGAGATATTACCCATCCCGAAGTGCTTTCGGCGGATCTGGAAGCGTTGATGGAACAGGGGGACAAAAGTCAGAATATCGCGCTCAAAGACGGTGATCTGGTCTATGTTCCCAGGGGAATTCTGGGGGATATTCATGTATTTTTCCAAAAAATATCCCCGATTCTGGAGCTGATATATGCACCGGCCCGTATAGACAGACTGTATGAATAAACGGTAGTGGGGCAAACGGGTTGATGAATCAAATGCATGACCGCCCCGGAGGAAATCAGCCTTTTCGGCCCATCAACGAATAAAAGAGCTCCTGCAAAACTAAAATTGCTCATTATAACTGTTTGTTTTTATAAATCCATAAAATGAGATAAATGAGTTTTGCAGGAGGTCTAAACAAAGCGAAATCTGAGCATAAAATGAGCCAGTATGATGTAGACATAAGAGATTATTGGAGAATCATAAAAAAGCGAAAAGCCCTTATTCTCCTGATGGTGCTGCTGGTCGGCAGTTTCAGTTATCTTTTCGGAAAACTGAATGAACCCCTTCCCCTTTACGAAGCAGAAGCCGCAGTCAAAATCGAAAGCAGAACCGGTCTTGCGGATTTTTTTTTACAGGATTTCTGGAACCGGCCCGATACCATTGCAACCCATGCCTTTATCATCATCAGCTTTCCGATTCTTGCCGAAACAGCCCGTTCTCTGGGCTGGATTCCTTCTGATCTGCAGTCTGCGGAAATACGGAATGCAGAAGAACATCTTCTGCAGATCAAACGTCTGCAGACAATGCTGAGGGCCGAACAGGAAAAAAATACCAATATTCTCCGCATCCGCGTTGTATCCGAAGACCCGCAGGAAGCGGTTGCCGTTGCCAATACCCTGATTTCGGTCTACCGGAATTATAATATACAGGAAAAAAATAAACAGACTTTTGATACCGGAACTTTTATCGAAGAGCAGATCCGCATAACCGGAAAAAAACTCGCAGAAACCGAAGAGGAACTGAAAACATTTCAAAAGGATCATGATCTGCTGATTGTGGATTTGCAGACTTCGGCCACACTCAAACGATTATATGAAGTGGAATCCGAATATGAAAAAATTCAGACAGACAAAAATATTGTGCAGGCCCAGCTGCAACTGTCGGAAAAGCAGGATCCGGAAAATCTGAGCGGTATTTTTGTTTCTGCCGAAGGCGGTACGGCTTTGCAGGATTTAAGCAAAAGACTCAGTGAACTGGTCATGGAACGGAAAACCATGCTGGTGGAATTTACCGAAAATCATCCCGGTGTCATTGAAACCGACGACCGGATTGAAAGCCTGATATACGGTATCCGCCAGGAGCTGCGTGCCCGTCTGAAAGGTCTGCAGACTGTGGAATCCAAACTGGCCGAAAAATTAAAAGAGCTGCATAAAAAAAGCCGGAGTTTTCCTGATAAGGCTCTGCGGATGAGCCGCCTGCAGCGGGAGGTTAAACTGCAGGAATCCCTTTATTCCCAACTGAAAGCCAAATATCAGGAAATTTCAATTCAGGCAGCAGGAAAAGTGGAAGAAGTCAGCATCATCCGCCCTGCCACCCTGCCGGGTATTCCGGTAAATCTCCGTTCCAAAATCAGCATTGTGATTACAGGAGTGCTGATGGGGCTGCTGATGGGGCTTGTATTTGCTTTTCTGGCAGAAACCCTGGATACATCCATTGCTGCAATTGAAGATGTCGAGCATCTGCTGCAGGTTCCGGTAATCGGCACCGTACCGCAGCTGAAGAAAGAGGAAATTGAAAAAACAGGCGGTGAGAAACTGCTGAAGAATCCTTATCTTATCACCCATTTTGCACCGGCTTCCGTACTTTCGGAGGCCTTCCGCTCTGTCCGTACCAATATGCAGTTTGCCGGTCGGGAAATCCGGGGAAACACCTTTCTTTTTACCAGTTCTTTTATGGAAGAGGGAAAAACATTTACGGTGATCAATACGGCCCTGACACTGGCAAGGGAAGGCAGGAAGGTGCTTCTCATCGGTGCGGATTTGCGGAATCCCACAGTTCAGAAGGCGTTCGGACTGGATCTGGTTCCCGGTATTTCGGATTTTGTGATGGGGAACTGTGAGGCTGCGGATATTATCCGGACAATAACGGATCTCATGGTAGGGGATATGGATGTGGATGATATTCTTGTCACACCGGGCCTGGATAATCTCTATTATGTCACCTGCGGTTCTCCGGTGTCCAATCCATCTGAGATATTGCGATCCGACCGTTTCCGGGATTTTCTGCAATCGGTAAAAAAAGAGTATGATACCATCATGATTGACGGTCCTTCTGTCCTGCCCGTTGCCGATGCGCTGGATATTGCCCTGCTGGCAGACGGTGTTTTTATCGTGTACAAAATCGGAAAAATCGGCCGCGGGGTACTGAAAAGGGCGAAAGCTGCGCTGGATCAGGTAAATGCCAGGGTTTTGGGAGTGATACTCAACGGTGTAAAACCCGAAACCGGTCCCGATTATTTTGCATACCAGACCCGTTATTATGCCCGTTCAGAAGAAAAAAAAGAAAACAGAAAATGGGGAATCCGGAAATGAACGGTGAATGGTGAATGGTGAACGGTGAACGGTGAACGGTGAACGGTGAATGAATAATTGATGATCCCGTAAAAAGTCGGTCAGAAAAAAATCTGCCACATTATAATGCGACTGTATCAGCATGTTACAGCAGTATACTGTGGTCAGAATGTTCGGTTCTGACTTTTTACGAAACCATCAATAATTTATCCATAGAAAAAAATGAATGAATGAACTATCCGGTTTTTACAATTTTATTTTTTGCAGTCGCAGTCCTGACATCTTTTTTCGTGTCGGTCTACCCTCCTTTTTCCGTTTTTTTTGTTGCCGCCGCTCTTCTGCTGTTTACCGCATCTTTCCTGAATACAGATTTCGGATTGTATGTACTTATTTTTTCCATGCTGCTTTCCCCTGAATTTACAGTCGGTTCCACTGCCGGAAGTTCCCTGGGCAGAGGCGTAACCATACGCGTGGATGATTTCCTGCTGCTCATTATCGGTCTGAGCTGGCTGGCAAAAAATGCCTATTATAAAGAACTGGGACTTTTTAAAAAAACAAGTGTAAACCGACCGGTATCTGTCTATCTCCTGGTATGCAGTATTGCCACCGGTCTGGGAATTCTCGGGGGCCGGGTGGATGCCAGCACCGGTTTTTTTTATGTGCTGAAATATTTTGAATACTGTATTGTCTATTTCATGCTGCTGAACCATCTGGAAAATGCAGATCAGATCCGGAAATTTCTTTTCTGCATTTTTCTGACAGCTTTTATTGTATCCCTGATTGCAATTATGCAGATACCGGACGGCGGGCGGGTCAGCGCCCCTTTTGAGGGAGAAAGCGGAGAACCCAATACGCTCGGTGGCTACCTGCTGTTTATTGCCTCCCTTGCCGGGGGCATACTGACAAAAACAGAAAAAGGAAAAAGCAGACTGATGCTTATGATGCTGCTGGCAGTTATGTTTTTTCCCTTTATTCACACCCAGTCCCGCTCTTCTTATCTGGCTTGTATCCCCTCCCTGTTTGTGCTGGGATATATGACAGAAAAAAAGGGGGTGGTCCTCAGCATCATCCTGGCTCTGTTTCTCGTCAGTCCTTTCATTCTTCCTTCGGTTGTAAAAGACAGAGTGCTGTTTACTTTTTTGCAGCCCAAAGAATCCGGACAGATAAAAATCGGCAAAGTCCGGATTGACACATCCACCTCTGCCCGTTTGCAAAGCTGGCTCTTTGCCGCGCAGGCATGGACAAAACACCGTATTTTCGGTTACGGTGTAAGCGGGTTCCGTTTTGTGGATGCCCAGTTTCCGCGGGTGCTGATTGAAACGGGCATTGCGGGCATACTGGCATTTCTCTGGCTTTTGTATGCCCTGTTCCGGCTGGCATCTGATACGCTGCAAAAACTGGAAACGCCGTATTTTATCGGCATTACCAGGGGATTTATTGCCGGATATGCGGGACTTCTTTTTCATGCCGTCGGGGCCAATACTTTTATCATTGTCCGAATTATGGAACCCTTCTGGTTTATCGCGGCCATTGTTGCCGTACTGCCGGAACTGGAGGCAGGGAAAAACCGGTCCCCGGCAGTACGGAGCATCAGTAAATCCGGATAAATCCTCTTTATATCCGCTGAATATCCAAAGGCCGGTCTGCCAGTTCTTTGTTGGCGGCCTTCAGTTTTTCCGGGTCCGATATAACGGCCACACCGTGCTTTTGTGTATTGCTGTAAAAATATTTTTCTGCCGCTGCTTTTACATCCTCCCGTTTTAACCGCAGCAGTTTTTCTTTATAACGGCCGCGGATTTCATCACTGAGTCCCAGCAGGTTTCGGTAAAATGCTTTGCGGGCAGCCCGGGCCGGAGTGTCGGGTTTGTCAAAATCGGAACAGACCTGGAGGATGGCCTCTTTGATATCTTCATCCCCATAGCTGCCGGAGCGGATGAAATCTGCTGCTTTTTCATATACATTCAGGGTGTTGACAATATGAGGGTCCCGGTAGGAGCACAGGCTGAAAATCCCCTCTTCCATATTGTATACGGAAAAACCGCCGTAGGCCCCGCCTTTTTCCCGGATTTCCCGGTGCAGGTAAAGCGAGCGCAGCATTTTGCTGATGACCGACAGCGCGGGCGCGTCCGCATGGGCCATGGGGACGGTTTTAAAGGAACGGGCCACAAAAGATACCGCGGTGGAAGTTGTCCAGCCCTCTCTGGGAACATTATCACCCAGGCGCAAATCCGGCTGCACAAATCCTTCTTTTTCTGCTGTTTTCAGTTCTCCCATAAGTTCTGCCGACGGAGACACGGCCGCTTTCAGGGCATCTTCTTCTCCGATGAGAATCAGTTTCATATTGTTCCGGCAGAAAATATGGCGGGCAATGGACAGCAGATCCCCGGCAAAGGCCTGCATTTTTTCATCGCTCATATCTTTGCCCAGTTCCCGTATTTTCTGCAACTGATGCACACCGTTCCAGGTTTCACTGAGACTGCGGTTTACAGAAAAATTCCGCGCGGCCAGGGATATGGCAAAACTGTGACCCGCCGAAACAATGCGGGATTCCAGGTTTGCACGGTATTCGGGCAGCAGTTTTTTCAGGCGGGAGAGATCGGCAAAACTGCATTCTGTGAGAAATTCCCGGAAAATGGTAAAGATTTTCTCCTGCTTGCGCAGCAGACATTTGCCGCTGAAAGTGATAAAAGGAAGAGTTTCCCCGGTTTGGATATAACTTGTCCGGGCGTGGGCTGACAATCCCATGCCGCCCGTGTGCAGATCCAGCAAACGGGCCATTTCGCTGTAATCCCGTTTTGCGGTTCCCACTTTGGTGAAGGCATGGCAGAAAAAAGGCAGCAGGGGATACAGTCGGGGCGGCAGTGTACCGGCACCTGCCAGGACTGTAAAATAAAAAATTCCGGAAGTGGGCTGCACATACCAGGCGGTCTGTTCCGGCGGCAGATATTTTTCTTCACTGAAGGAATCTGCGGCTTTTACAGAAGGAATCAGGGGCGGAATGTCCGAAAGTTCCAGGGTGGGCAGCATGGAAAGATCTTCCGGGGCCTCCTGAAGTTTTGCCAAAGCTTCGGCATCCTCTTTTATTTTTTTCAGTTCTTCCGCATTCAGTTTTTTTCGGATTTCTTCCAGTTCCGCGGCTGTCTGTTCCTCTTCTTTTTTTGCCATTTCCTGATCCGGCAGCAGTCTGAAAAGCACCCGGTGGGGATTTTCCAGAAAATAACGGCGGATCAGATTCTCAAAAAAAGGCCCCTGCGCGATTTCCTGCTGCAGTCTTTCCATCGCTGCATCCAGTTCCAGAATATCCAGGGGATCCGCCCCGTGGAACCATGTTCCGGCAAAACTGAGCAGCAGTTTGATGCCGTACGGATAAGGGGTATTGCTGACTTCTTTGCGGCGGAATTCCAGCTGGTGAATTGCGGCTTCAATAAGTTCTTTGTCTATGCCTTCTTTGACCAGCTGCTCCAGGGTGTTGAAAATGATTCTTTCAATTTCCGCAGCATCGGATTCTGCCACATCTTTCAGACCGCAGGAAAAAAGGGTGTCGCGCATATCCGCATCAAAACCGCTGGCATCGGAAAGAGCCGTGCCCAGTCCCGAATCAATCAGTGCCCTGCGCAGGGGGGAGGCCGCATTTCCCAGAAGAATCCGGTCCAGCAGCACCAGACCGAGCACTTCAAAGGAATCACAGATGTCGGCAGCAAGCCAGCCCAGGCATATCTGGCATTTGCGGGCGGGGTCTTCCCCTGCATCCAGGGGATAATACTGATCCACAGTTCGGGGTTCGGTCCAGCGGGACTGAGAGGGCACATCGGTTTTCGGATCAATTCTGTCAAAATGCCGCAGAATTTTTTCCTGAATAAAATCAAGATGATCTTTCAGAGGCATATTGCCGTATGTATAAAACCAGGCATTGCAGGGATGATAATGGCGTTTGTGGAATGCCAGCAGCTGTTCATGGGTCAGGGAGGGAATAACTTTGGGATCCCCACCGGAATTATTGCCGTAAGTGGTATCCGGATACAGGGCTTTCATGAGAGATCGTCCCAGAATCTGATGGGGGGAAGACATGGCTCCTTTCATTTCATTATATACCACTCCTTTGTAAACAAGTCTGTCCCCTTCCGTTTCCAGACGGTGCCCTTCCTGTTTAAAATTCAGCCGTTCAATATTGGGATAAAAAGCCGCATCCAGATAAATATCCATGAGATTGTAAAAATCTTTCCGGTTCTGGGTCGTAAAAGGATACATGGTCCAGTCGGATGCAGTAAAGGCATTCATAAAGGTGTTCAGACTTCGTTTGAGCATGGAAAAAAAGGGATCACGCACCGGAAATTTGCGGGAACCGCAAAGTACAGTATGTTCCAGAATATGGGCCACACCTGTAGAATCCTGGGGTACAGTTTTAAAAGCCACACTGAAAGTATTTTCTGTATCATCTCTGCTGATATGCACATGCCGTGCGCCTGTGGGCAGATGTTCCAGTTCATAATAAACAGCCTGAATGATTTCCAGTTCCCTTACCTGCCGCACTGCGTAATTTCCCATACGATCCCCGGTTTTTATCGGGGCATTGAACTGATCTGTTTTCATATTTTATCCTTATCCTTGTCTTTCCTTATTGTTGTCTTATGGATACATTCACAATTTATTGGTAGTGGGTCGAAAAGGTTGATTTCTCTCAGCAGGGGTGTATTGCATAGGCCCCGGAGCACTCCGGCGGGCGTATGCAATTCGCCCCTGCAGTCATGCATCGGATTCATCTACCCATTTGACCCACTATCAATTTATTCTTTGTTTTGTTTTCCGTCATCATTTACCGTTCACCATTTACCGTTCACCGTTCACCATTATTATTATGGTGCATAATAAATCCCCCGACTGAGGGTGACAATCTTTCCGTCATTTTTAAGGCGGTAAATGAGATTCCGGAGTTTTTTTTCTTCAAAACCGGTGCGCTGCTGAATCTCGGCAAACCCGACACCGTCTTCATATTCCCGGATGGCTGCAATCACTTTTTTTCCCGCTGAGCCGGAACGTTTATCCCCTGTTTTCTTTTTTGTTTTTTCATCCGCAAGATTTTCAATCATCTTTTCCAGGCGTTCCATACGGGCAATCAGTTTCTGCACATCATTTTTGGTCGGAATATTGTGATCCCGCAAAAATTTTTTGACCATTATATTAAAACTGGTATTCCGCTTTCCAGGCATTTCTTTCTCCTTCCAACTCGTTTGAAAGTGAATATAACAGGAAAGCGGGAAAATGACAATTTTTATATGAAAGTCTGTCACCGCAGGGTGGGTGAAGCGACAGCGTAATCCGCCGTAAGTTAGAAATTCCGGTGCGTTACGGCTGGCCGCCTAACGCTCCCTGCCTGGCTCCGTGCAGTTTTCATGCTTCGCTGTGAATGCAGGTCATGACCGTTTATATGAAAGTCCTGCATAACTCGTTACGGGGCTCTGCCCCGTAACGCATTTTTCCGGGGCTCCGCCCCGTACACAGTATGAGGCGGAGCCTCACCTCCGGTATTACGGGGCTCTGCCCCGTAACGCATTTTTCCGGGGCTCCGCCCCGTACACAGTATGAGGCGGAGCCTCACCTCCGGTGTTACGGGGCGGAGCCCCGTAACAAGCCCGGGAAAGACTTTCATGCTTTGTTGTGATTGCATATCATGGCCGTTTATATGAAAGTCTCCGGAGTGCAAAAAATAAGCGAAGCGGTTTTTTGCATATTACCGGTGACTTTCATGCTTCGTTGTGACCGTCAGTCATGGCCGTTTATATGAAAGTGTCTGCGAAAAACCGGCCTCCGCCTTAATTTTCGCACTCCGCGCAGCTTTCATGCTTCGTTGTGACCCTGCGGTCATGGCCGTTTATATGAAAATGTTGAATATTGAATGCTTAATGCTTAATATTGAATGCTAAGGCACTCATCAAAAAAAACTGCTCCGTTTTATCTGAATAACGGACGGGATGCACAGTTTCTGTTTATCCGCCGGATATTTCCGGAGGATTTATTTCTTACCGGGTCCCTAAAACGCTCCTTCGGCTTTCACCGGAGTAAGGGATTTTTTGACTTTTTGCGGGATCATCAGATTTGAGACCCTGATAAGCATTTTCAGTAGATCGAAAAGTTTCCGGAGGAGTGCAAAAACTGTATTTTTGCATGTCAGCCGGGAGATGCGGCGGTGCAGAAATACAGTTTTTCCACTCCGGAACAGTCGTAAAACCGTATCCCGGGGAAACTTTCCGATCTGCTGATTCTAAAATAAAGGAAAGGAGAAAAACAATGGATTGCAGAGAAATGACCGCACCCTGCGGATTGGACTGTTTTAATTGTCCTGTATATTTGGCGAATGAAAATGATAAGCTGAGAGCATCTGTCGCAAAAAATCTGAACATCCCTTTTGAGCAGGCTGCCTGCAAAGGGTGCCGCAGGGAGCAGGGAACCATTCCGATTTTATCCATGACAGAACCTTGTAATGTTTATAAATGTATTCAGAAAAAGAATATTGAATTTTGCTTTGACTGTCCTGATTTTCCATGTGATCACCTACATCCCTATGCGGATAAGGCAGGTGAGGTGCCCCATAACACCAAAGTATTTAATTTGTGTCTGATAAAGAAAATGGGATTGGAGTCATGGGCGCAGAACAAGGCAAAAACAGTAAAAGATACATATTTTAAAGAAAAGTGGAAAATATAGAAACTGCTTTCGCCCGCATTATTCAAACGTTTCAGTCTCTTGCAGATAAGCTGCTGATTAATTTGCTTATATACTGATCCAATTTTGGTTTTTCCAAAAACAGACACAAAATCTTATAAGATGTCCGCCAAACAGTTGCGGTTGACAGTTGAAGCAAATTTCGTGCCTGAAAAAACCTAAATTGGAATAGTATACAAAAATACGGCTTCAAAACTCGGTTTTTTGTGTTTTCCTGTATTTACTGCAAAAAACTGATTTGTAAATAATTCAGACTGGTGCATTGTCACAGCTGAATTTTAGGGTAAACGGATTCCAGTTTATAATTGCCCCGGCAATTTATCTTATGTTAGGCGATTTCCAAATATGAATGTAGCGCCTGTGCAGGAGTCACAGACGGAAACCTGAACTGAGCGGTTTTTTTCAGATAAACCGGCTGAATGTCCGATAAGCGGAACTTTGCCTGTTTTATGCCTTCCACCCGGCGGGTGAAAGGCATAAAACCGCTGAGCACCTGATATTTCCGGTTGGAAATCATTTTCAGGTCTGAGAACCGCTCAGTTTGGGGGAAAGTCTGTAACCGGGCTGCCGTCTGTCAGGCACTGCCAAACTTTCAGTTTGGCACTCCTCCGGTACATTTTTTTTCAGGAAATCACCTTAATCCCAAATCTTAGCCATGACAAAGCATTAGCAATCCCGATGAATAAACTGCCATGCGGAAGAAGAAAAATGCTCAATTGGCGGCAGATTATTAAGAACTGAGCATATTCGGATTCTCTCCGGATTCTCAGTCCGGCATTTTTACATTCGATCAATCCCGAATCCGTTTTTTCAGTTCCCGTATCAGGGCAGAGCAAAACTGATTGGCATCCGCGACAAGCGCCACGT
>JAABRU010000103.1 GCA_011390755.1 Desulfobacteraceae bacterium
GGTTTTTCCCTGACGGTTTGGTTTAAACTGCAACTAAAAACAGCAATAATGCTGAACTCCGGTAAAATTGAACAAATTTTAGTATTCACAACTGATTTTATAGAATTTATTTTTGCAAACATAATAATGAGACTACACCCGCGGGAAGTGTATCATTTTACAGCTTTTCTGAAAGATTGTTTTGCGAATGAAACGTCTGAATCCGAAATTCCGGCTGTGCGGGCAGGTGATGTGAATTCACTGGTCGGACTTATCGCTGCCGGAGGTGATGCAGTGCGGGATACGGATGCGCTTTATGATAGATACTCAAAAACGGTACCCTGATGCCATTTTGGAAACTTGGTATTTGTAATTTCAATAAGTTAAATCTGACGAGCTTGTAAAAAATCAAAAAATCAGGTTCTGATACACATTAATATGCTGATTTTATTAATAGCATTTTTCAAAAATCTGACTTTTTACGGGTTCATCAAATCTGATATAATATAAAGCTGCTATTTTTTACTGAACAAAAGTATTAGCTTTAACTATTTAAATTTATTTATTTTTTATCTGAATCAATGCCAGACAGCTGTCATTTTTGAGTTTATATACTTCAGGTTCTTGCGGAGATAAGATAAAAACATAAAATATTATCTCGTTCCCATGCAGACCGTATAAGTTCGAAAGGATGTATTATGAAAGAAATGAAAAGAAAAATATACCGGGGAAAAAACATTGAAAATACGGAACATCCCCATATTATAAAGGTTCAGGGGGTCTGCGGCGGCGAACCCATCATTCTCGGAACCGGGATTATGGTCCGCACAGTGGTTGAACAGTATCAGTTGGGCAGTTCCATTGAAGAAATTCTCTGGGATTACCACCAGTTATCCTCAGCACAGATTCATGATGCTCTTTCCTATTACCATGACCATAAACCGGAAATGGACAGAATACTGGAACAGGCATCTTATGAATACTGGCAGCCGATTGTTCAGAAGGTAGTGCATGAATACGCTGAAAATATATCTGAATGAAAACCTGAGTTGGAAAATTGCCAAAGCATTGCGGGAATACGGTTATGATGTTGTCAGCTCCCATGAAACAGGAATGAATACGGAAGAGGATGATATTCAGTTTGCCTTTGCTGTTTCTGAAAAAAGAGCCGTATTAACCAATAATTTCTCAGATTTTATTGCCTTATATCAGGTGTATGCCTCAGAAGGCAAAGGCAATTTTGCGCCCGGCAATGAATTGCCGGGCTATTATGGAATGTCCCTGCGGGACAGAATGACAAAACGGAATCCCCTGGGACGGAATCCCGTAAGGATGACACATAATAGCCCGGAAATTTATTTCCGGGCATGTTTCCGGGCGGACGGGGCGGCATTTCATCACGGCAGATATGCTGCCAAATTATGGAAGGATATATAAAAATGGAACCTCTAAAAGCCCTGACAGGAACAATAAAGCATCTCCCCGGTTTATCTTTGCATATCCTGCTGACCGGGGAAGACGGGGTTATCGTAGCCCGATGCCTGGATTTTTCCGTCTCAAGTCATGGTGAAAATGAAGAAGATGCGCTTGCCTCACTCAGTGACTGTATCGCAGATTATCTTAACCATGCTGTCAGCAGCGGAGCATTTGATGAAATAATTGATCCGGACGATCCGCGCTTCTGGAATATTTTCCGGATGCAGAAACTGAAAGATGAATCTGCAATCATAAAGAAAAATGTTCATGCAATAAAAGAGGCGGACATACCGGAGATATGTTATGCCTGATGCGCTTGAATTGAGAAAACTTATTGAAATTCTGAAAAAAATACGGAATTGAATTCGATGCCAAAAGCGGGGGCAGGCATTCCGGAAAATTTGTTAAAGGTAACAAATCCTTTCCGGTTAAATCACATGGCGGGAAAACAATGATTCTTCCCTATGCCCTGAAAGGACTGGTCAGAAAATTTGATCTTCCGGAAGATATATTCCGGAAGTAAATTTCTGTTTCGGACTCCATTATTTTCTTACATCAATGAGATTGAGTATAACAGAAAAAAGTAAGGAATTTTTTATAATGACAGACAGCAAGGACATTCTTCAGACATGTAAAATGCTGCTGCAAAAACGCTTTGGCAGTGTTATAGAAGATGTCATTCTGTTCGGTTCTCGGGCAGGAGGAACGGCGCATGAAGATTCTGATTATGATATCCTGATTGTTCTGAACTGTGAATATGACTGGCAGTTTCGGGATCAGGTTATTGATGTGGTTTATGATATGGAATTGGAATATGATATTTTAATCCATACATTCCTGATCTCAACACAGGAAATTGAAAACAGTCTCAGAGGAACACAGCCGGTTTTTGTAAATGCCCTTGAGCAGGGGATTTATGCATGACCGAATATGAAAAGAAAAAAGAATTGGTCCGCTACCGTTTGGAACAGGCAAAAGAAACAATAACAGAAGCGGAACTGCTTATCGGACACAGCAAATACCGGGCAGCCGTGAACCGTATTTATTACGGTATGTTTTATGCAGTATCAGCCATTGGGATTCAGTACGGTTTTGCCACATCCAAACATGCGCAGCTAATCGGCTGGTTCAACAAAGAATTTCAGTAGATCGAAAAGTTTCCCCCGGATACGGTTTTACAGCTGTCCCGGAGTGCAAAAATTGTATTTTTGCACCGCCGCATCTCCCGGTTACCCCATGCAAAAATACAATTTTTGCACTCCCCCGGAAACGTTTCGATCTACTGAATTTATCAAAACAGAAATATTTGAGCGGAAATACGGAAAAATGCTGCGTGAATCTTTTGAACTCCGTAATCAGGGAGATTATGATATTTTTATTACATTTTCTCAAGAGGATGTACAGCAGCGGTTTGAAAAAATGAAGACATTTATTGCACTCATTGAACGACATATGTCTGAACATATTGAATAACAGCGCGTAGGTCGGGTTAGCGAAGCATAACCCGACACATTGTCTGAACCGGGATTCACAGGATAAAGGGATGAACCGGGATTGCTTAGGAACGGCTGGTCAAAAGCTCTGCTGACAGTACAAGACGGAATCCCGTAACGAACAAAAAATGGAGAAAAGGATTATATGCCGTTTACAGAAAATCAGATATATCATGAAGCAATGCAGCTTCCCAATGCCTCCAAAATTTTTCTTATTGAAAAACTTCTGGAAAATATCGGGAATAATATTGACGGAAATATTGAAGCATTGCAGATAAAAGAAGCAAAAAGGCGGAGGGATGATATTCGTTCCGGTCTGGTTCAGCCTGTGCCGGGGGAGGATGCGCTGAAAGAAGTCAGAAATATGGTTGAAGAAAGATGAGGTACGTCTTCCATCCTGACGCACTCCGGGAGTATTCGGAAACTGCAAAATACTACAAAAAAATCAGTCCGGAATTGGGAAAGGCATGTGTTGACGAAGTTGAAAAATCTATCCGTATAATTCTGTCTTCTCCTGAAACATGGAGGCCCATAGATGATGATATTCGGCGTTATCTGCTTCACCGCTTTCCCTATGGCATTTATTACACCATTGAGGACGATTATATTCTGATTATTGCTGTAATGCATCTGAGTCGCAAACCGGGTTATTGGAAGAATCGGGTCAGCGCAGCCTAATCCGACACATTGTCCTGAACTGTGATTCAAATGATTTTTGTAATTACCATGATGACGGTAATCATGAAAAGTTCCGGTCAGGTTCAGCCTGTGCCGGGAAATGATGCGCTGAAAAAAGTCATAATATAACATAAAAACAATTATAAGGAGGCTCTTTTGGCATTACATGTAGCAAATCATCCGCTGATCAGACACAAACTGGGACTTTTGCGCAAACACGACATTTCCACCAAGGATTTTCGGGACCTTTCCTCGGAAGTGGCCCGTCTGCTGACCTATGAGGCCACCAAAGACCTGGAAACCGAGATCATGACCATACAGGGCTGGGCCGGGCCGGTGGAGGTGGAGACCATCAAGGGCAAGAAAATCACCATTGTCCCCATTCTCCGGGCCGGGCTGGGCATGATGGACGGGGTGATTGATATGATCCCTTCGGCCAAAATCAGTGTGGTGGGATTGTACCGGAATGAGGAAACTCTGGAACCGGTACGGTATTATGTAAAACTGGCCAGTCAGATGGAAGAGCGGATTGCTCTGATCCTGGATCCCATGCTGGCGACCGGCGGCACCCTGATGGCGACCATTGATCTGCTCAAAGAAGCCGGGTGCAGAAATATCCGGGGCATTTTCCTGGTTTCCGCGCCCGAAGGGCTGAAAAAACTGGAAGAAAAACATCCGGATGTGGATATTTACACCGCAGCTGTGGATGAAAAGCTCAATGACATCGGTTATATTATTCCGGGACTGGGAGATGCCGGGGATAAAATTTTCGGCACCAAATAAGATGCTCCCGTAAAAAGTCGGAATTTCATTTGATTTGTCCTTCCGGCCAAAACCGCAATGGCGGTATTTTTGACTTTTTACGGGATCATCAGATAAAAAGGAGAAATCATGCCCCAAAATCTTTCTTCCACGGAATTCCGTTTTCAGATCAAAGACAGTCTCATCGGCGCGCAGATGCTGTTTGTGGCTTTCGGTGCGCTGGTGCTGGTTCCCCTGCTCACGGGTCTGAATCCCAATGTGGCCCTTTTTACGGCAGGGGCAGGAACCCTGGTTTTTCACGCGGTGACCGGTCGTACCGTGCCCATTTTCCTGGCCTCGTCCTTTGCCTTTATTGCCCCCATTATCCACGGGGTCAATACATGGGGAATCCCCCAGACCATGTGCGGGCTGGCCGCGGCCGGACTTTTTTATGTGCTGCTCAGCCTGCTTATCAAATGGCGGGGCAGTGCTGTGATTCTCCGTATCCTTCCCCCGGTCGTAACCGGCCCGGTGATTATGGTCATCGGTCTGATTCTGGCCCCGGTGGCCGTGCATATGGCCATGGGAAGAACCGGGGACGGTTCCGCAGTGCTGGTTCCGGAAAACACGGCCATGATTGTCTCCATGGTTTCCCTCATCACCACCATACTGGTTTCCCTGCTGGGAAAGGGAATGCTCCGCCTGATTCCCATTCTTTGCGGGATTGCTGCGGGGTACATCCTTTCGCTTTTCTTTGGTCTGGTGGATTTTTCCCCGGTTTTCAAAGCACCCTGGATTGCCCTGCCGGATTTTGTTCTGCCCCAATGGAATACGGACGCTGTGCTGTTTATCGTACCCGTGGCCATTGCCCCTGCCATTGAGCATTTCGGGGATGTGCTGGCCATCGGCTCGGTTACGGGTAAAAACTATCTGGAAAAACCGGGCATACACCGCACCATGCTGGGGGACGGACTGGCAACCTCCCTGGCCTCCTGTCTGGGCGGTCCGCCCAATACCACCTATTCGGAAGTGACCGGGGCTGTGGCTCTGATTAAAAGTTTCAATCCGGGAATCATGATATGGGCGGCCATTTTCGCGATTCTGCTGTCCTTTGTGGGAAAAATGGGGGCCCTGCTGCAGACCATCCCCACACCGGTCATGGGGGGGATCATGCTCCTGCTTTTCGGGGCCATTATGGTCGTGGGTCTCAACAGTCTGGTCAAAGCCGGTGATGACCTTATGGAAGCCCGGAATATGTGCATTGTATCCCTGATTCTGGTTTTCGGTATCGGCGGAATGACCTTTTCCGCAGGTGATTTCAGTCTCAAAGGAATCGGACTGGCCGGGATTCTGGGCATTTTGCTGAATCTGCTGCTGCCCGGAAGATCTGCGGAAAAAAACAGGGATTATAAAGCAATGACCGGGGCCGAAAAATAATTTGTTAAAAGGGTAGGATATCATGGAAAACAAACGACGGTTCACCCGTGTGACCTTTAAGGCACTGACCCGTATTGATTTTGAACATACTGCCTATACGGTGGGTGAAATTTACAATCTCAGTATCGGAGGATGTCTTTTACAGATTGATCCGGTTCCGGAACCCGGAACCCGCTGCAGAATCACCATCCGCCTGAGTGAAACAGATGATTCTGTTGCAGTTCGCGTGAAGGGGGAAGTGGTTCGTTCTGTTTCGGGTATGCTGGCCATGAAGTTTATTCAGATTGATCCGGACAGTCTTTTCCACCTGCGGAATATTATCCGTTACAATGCAGAAGACAGCCGGGCAATCGAAGAAGAAATAGAAAAACATCCCGGAATTATGTAAACGGATTCTTCTCCGCTTTTGCTGTTAGGGACTCGGAAAAAGATAATTCCCCCGGTTCATCTCAGCAGCAGAGAATAAACAAATCTGTAAAATAATTCCAGAGGATTTATTTTTTGCCGGGTCCCTTACCTGTCAACTTTGAAATGATGAGTTGATGAACCTGCAGGCAGCCGTCACAGAGGGCGTATGCAATACGCCCCTGCAGATAATTTCACCCGTCATTTTCATGTTGACAGAGCACTGTATTCATCAAAAGCGGAAAACTGTGAGCCGGTTTTTGTAAAACTTTTGTCAGCAGCACATAAAACCTGTTATTTTCCGCCTGCATGAAGTAATCAGGAGGAAATAACAGGTTTTTTATATGAAAGTGTCTGCGAAAAACCGGCCCTTCGGTCTTCATTTTCGCACTCCGTGCAGTTTTCATGCTTCGTTGTGATTGTATATCATGGCCGTTTATATGAAAATGCTGAATGATTAATGTTGAATGTTACAACTCGTTACGGGGCTCTGCCCCGTAACGCATTTTTCCGGGGCTCCGCCCCGTACACAGTATGAGGCGGAGCCTCACCTCCGGTGTTACGGGGCGGAGCCCCGTAACGGGTCAGGGGAGAGATTTTCATGCTTCGCTGTGAGTCACGACTCATGGCCGTTTATATGAAAGTGTCTGCGAAAAACCGGCCTCCGCCTTAATTTTCGCACTCCGCGCAGCCTGACCCGTTCCCGGGCTCCGCCTGGAACGCATGGGGTGAGGCTCTGCCTCACACACTGCCGGAGCCCGGGAACGGGTTGAAACTTTCATGCTTCGTTGTGAGTAATAACTCATGGCCGTTTAAATGCAGCAGTTCGCAAGAAATGATTGTGTCCTGTGATAATTGAAAAGACCCTGCGTCCGTCTGTTAATGCACTGATTCTGAAACGGATCGGATAATTTTCTGAATCATTTGCAAAAGCCCGGCGGACAAGGCTTTTCAGTCAGGGCAGGACACTAATCAAGAAATCATCAGATAAGAAAAGGACAAAAATGATGCAGTACACAGTATATGACAGTCCCGCGGCCCGAACCCTGCTGAGAGCTTTTTCCCTTTTTGCACTGAAACTGACAGGATGGCGAATTGAAGGGCAGCCCCCCCCTGTTGACAAATGTGTAATGATTGCTGCCCCGCACACCAGCAACTGGGACTTTATTTATACCCTTTATATTGCTTTTGCCGTAAAAATGGAAGTCTCCGTTATGGCAAAAAAAGAACTTTTCCGTTTTCCCTTCGGCCCCCTGTTCCGCTGGCTGAATGTCATCCCCATTGACCGCAGCAAAAGCGGAAATACTGTTGCCAGAATGGCAGAGGAATTTCAAAAGAAAGAGAAAATGATTCTGATTGTTCCGCCTTCGGGAACCCGGAAAAAAGTAATGTACTGGAAATCCGGTTTTTATCATATTGCCAGACAGGCCGATGTTCCCATTTCGCTCGGTTTTCTGGATTACGGGAGAAAAACCGGCGGTTTCGGACCTTTGCTGATGCCCGGCGGGAACATGGACGCGGATATGATAAGCATCCGCGGTTTTTATAAAAATATCCGGGGAAAATATCCTGAAAAGGAAATCAGTGCCCCCCTGCGGATTCCGGAAGTCCGGCTGTGATTTCGGCGACTACGCGGCGGGCCGCGGATTTGGGATTTTCCGCATCCCGTATGGGCCGGCCGATCACAAGATAATCGGCTCCGCTGCGGATGGCCTGCAGCGGGGTGACAACCCGTTTCTGATCATCTGTATTCTGTGTATTCTGCGTATTCTGCTGCCCGGAAATCGCCCATGCCGGACGGATTCCGGGGGTTATCACTATGAAATCTTTTCCGAATTTTTCTTTCACTTTGCCTGCTTCCAGCCCGGAACAGACAATACCGGCGCATCCGCATTCTTTTACTGCGGCTGCCCGCTGCAGTACCAGGGAGGACAGATGGGAAGCATATTCCTCCCGGAATCCGGCTGTGCGGATATCCTCAGCCGAAACACTGGTCAGCACTGTAACGCCCAGCACCCCGGTTTTTCCCCGACTTCCTTCCACGGCAGATTTGAGCATTTCCCGGTTTTCCCCGCAGTGAACCGTGGCAAAACGTACACCCATTTCTGCAACACGGGACATGGCCCGTGAAACCGTTGCCGGAATATCATGGAGTTTGAGATCCAGAAATATTCCCGAAGGGCCTGCGGATTTTGTGTATTTCACAATATCCGGCCCGGCCTCGATAAACAGTTCCAGACCGATTTTAAACATGCCGACTTCCCCGGAAAGCAGCCGGATATATTCTTTTGCACTTTGCTGTGAAGGCAGATCCAGAGGGAATATAATATAGTCTTTTGCAGTTTTCATTATAATCCTTTCAGTCTGTTTTGCAGATTATTTTTTTCAGGGAAGGGGCAGTAATATAATAAAGGATGTCCCCTTTCCTTCCTCGGATTCCACCAGTATTCTGCCGTCATAGGATTCAATCATCTCTTTGGCAGAAGCCAGCCCCAGTCCGGTGCCGGTGGGTCTTTCATCTTTGGCCGTCAGGGGTTTGGTGGTAAAAAAAGGGTTAAATATTTTATCCATTTTCTTATCGGAAATCCCGTGCCCGGTATCCCGGATTTCAATACGGATATATTCTTTTTCCCGGGATGTTTCAATGTGCAGAATGCGCTGCGGACTTTTGTACATGGCATCCACAGCATTTTTTATCAGATTTCCCAGACTCTGGCTGAAATGGTGATAAATCCCCCGGTACCCGGGAATGGGATTGAGTATCAGATCCGTTTTGACTTTATGCTTAAAAAAAGTATTGGATCGCAGCAGTTCCACCTGATCTTTCAAAAGTTCATTGAGATCAATGGGGACATATTCCGTATTGCTTTCCCGGTAACTGGTACTCAGGATGGTGCTGATAATTTTTTTCATCTGCGCGGCCGCCTTGCGAAGATTCATGATATTCCGGTTATCCGGATGTTTGACGGCCAGCAGCTCTGCATTTCCCATAATCACCTGCAGGGGGTTATTGAGATTATGTACAATACCCGCGGCATATCTTCCAATGGCCGCCATTCTTTCGGCATCCACAAGCTGCTCGGTGCGCATCCGCACCTGATCATTGAGTTCCTTATTCAGGTCATGAAGCTGGTCTTCCACAGATTTCAGGCGCATGAATACCCGGACTTTGGCCAGCAGTTCCTCCGGTTTAAAGGGTTTTCCGATATAATCATCGGCCCCGGCTTCATATCCTTTCAGTCGCTCTTCCAGCATGGTACGGCCGGAAACCATAATGATCTTGATAAAACCGAAAATACCGTCCTGCCGCACCCGGCGGCAGACTTCGTATCCGTCAATACCATGCATGGTGACATCCAGGAGGATCATATCGGGTTTAAAATCCGGGATAATGGCAAGACCTTCTTCTCCGCTGCGGGCTGTTTTTACAATATATTCATCTTCCAGAATTTCCCGGATGACAGTAAGAACGGACTGCGCATCATCAACAACCAGAACCTTGTTTTTATTATGCATATTTCCCTCTGACACCTTCAGAATTATGATGAATATATTTTCGCATAATTTCTTGACAAAATAAAGGGTTAAACGTAGAATTATGCAAATGGGACAGTTTTTTTAATATTATGCAGTTATATCAGTAAAATAAAAATTATGAAAGGATGCCGATGGGAGACAGGGGGGAAACACTTCTTATCAGCGCAAATGTGGAAATTTCTGCCAAAGCACTGGAAAGCATTGTTGAAAATGTAAAACAGATGACCGGAAGGGATGAAAAAGGCTACTACCGGGTGGATACAGCTGAAAAAACGGGCGAAATAATATCCCGCTTTCTTTCAGAAAAAGATTTTGAGTCATATGCAAAAAATCCACGGAATTATTATTAACAACTCAATGTCACTGACGTAAGCAGAGTATTCCCCTCCCTCAGGGGAGGGGAGTCTTACGTCAATGACATTGAGTAACAACTTCCAAAAACACAAGGAGACAGAAAATGGCGAAAAAAAGCATGAAAAAATGGGAATGTCCCTGCGGCTACATTTATGATCCGGCCGAAGGGGATGCGGAGAGCAATATTTCCATGGGCACCTCTTTTGATGATCTGCCGGAAGACTGGGTCTGCCCGCGCTGCGGGGCGGAAAAGGAATTTTTTGAAGAACTGGATGAATAATCCCCAAAGACCGGTATCTTCTTCTGAAACATAATGAAAAGATACCGGTTATTCACCCGGCCGGTATCCGGGATTCCCCCTGCCGAATACAGCATCTTACCCATTGACGGTTTCCGCTTTTTATGAATACACTGGAGCCAGAATATTTCCGGTCACATCCATTTTAACCGTCTCGTAAAAAGTCCGGTAATCAGGTCTTGATACATATTAAAAATTTGATTTTGTTAAAATAAATTTGGACTCGGAGTCTGTCCGGAAACCGCTGAAACCAATTTTTGAATCCTCTTAAAACATGGCATGGGGTAGCGGTACACAGGTTTTCGGACAGATGCTTGCCTAAATTGAGCGGTTTTTTTCAGATAAACCGGCTGAATGTCCGATAAGCGGAACTTTGCCTGTTTTACACTTTTCACCCGGCGGATGAAAAGACGGGAACCGCTGAACCCCTGATATTTCCGGCCGGAAATCATTTTCAGGTCTGAGAATCGCTCAATTTAGGGCTTATGCGATATCTGTCCGGACAAACAATATTTTTCAATACAGGAGGGGAAATGATTAAAAATATCAGCATCAAATGGCAGCTGGTCTCTATCTGTATCCTGCTGGTATCCGCACCGGTGATTATACTGGGATTTCTCAGTTACCGCTTTGCCAGAGAAGAAACCTTTCATCATATTGAAGATCAGCTGCAGCAGCAGGCTTTGCAGATCCGGATGCTGGTGAAAAATGTTTACGGAGAAATTCAGACAGAAAAAAAGAACCGGGAGCAGCAGGTCAGACTGATTACAGAAGCCCAGACAGAAGCTGTCAGCCGTTTTATCAAATCCTGGAACGGGGATGCGGAATTGCTCAAAGACACCCTGGCAGAAATAAATGTCGGAAAAACCGGATATGTATGGGTGCTGGATTATGAGGGGAATTATATTGTTTCCGATAACCGGCAGCGGGACGGAGACAATGTGTGGAACACACGGGATGCGGACGGTTCATTTCTGATACAGAAAATGGTTCACAGCGCACGGCAGCTGAAGGAGAATCAGTATGAATATATGAATTACTCCTGGCTGAATCCGGGGGAAAGCGCGCCCCGGAAAAAAATGACTTCCCTGTTTCATCATCCGGAACGTCAGTGGGTTGCGGGGGTCAGTGCCTATTATGATGAACTGACAGACACGGAATATGCGAAAAGAAAAACGGAATCGCTCATAAATAATATTTCCGGTATCCTGGTGGGAAAAACAGGCTATGTTTATATTTTAAATGAAAAAGGGGAATATGTTCTGTCTTTTCAAAGGAAACGGGACGGGGAAAATATTATCAGGGCCAAAGATGCGGAAGGGAATCTGTTTATTCAGGAAATTGTAAGTCTTGGAATGTCTTTGACAGAAAACGAAACGGCAGTAAGTTATTATCCCTGGAAAAATGCGGGGGAATCGGACACCCGTCTGAAACTGGCCGGATATGCCTATTTTCCGGAATGGAAGTGGATTATCGCACCTTCCGCCTATCAGGATGACTTCCTGGACGGTCTGAAAAAAATCCTCCGTTTTACCCTGCTGGTGGTATGTCTTTCCATTTTTGCCGGTTCTTTTGCCACCTACCTTTTTGCCTATTTTATTGCCCGGAAAATAAAAGTGCTGGCGGCAAAAATGATAAAAATTTCCCAGGGGGATCTGAGCATTAAAAGAGAAAAGCGGCCGGGAAAAAATGAAATCGGAAAAATGAACGAGGCCATGGATAATATGATTATCAATCTGAGAAATACAGCGGAAATGGCCGAGAAAATTGCACACGGGGATCTGACTGTCCGGGTCAATATTCTTTCAGAAAAAGACAGTCTGGGGTTTGCACTGCGGGATATGGTGGATAAACTTCTGGAAGTTCTGGGAAACCTGCACCGTGCTTCCAATGCCAGCAAAATCATGGCAGACAGTCTGCGGACATCGGCCGAGGATGTCTCCTCCCTCAGCGGGCAGATTAACCTGACAGCGGATCAGATGGCTGAAGGTTCCAATGAGCAGGCCGCGGCATCGGAAGAGGCCTCCTCTTCTATGGAAGAGATGAGCTCCAATATCAAACAGAATGCGGATAACGCATTCCAGACAGAAAAAATTGCCGTCAAAGCACTGGAAAACACCCGGCACAGCGCGGAAACCGTGGAAAAAACAGTTGCGGCCATGCAGGAAATTGCAGAAAAAATTTCCATTATCGAAGAAATTGCCCGGCAGACCAATATGCTGGCACTGAATGCGGCCATTGAGGCCGCGCGGGCCGGAGAACACGGAAAAGGTTTTACGGTAGTGGCCTCGGAAGTGATGAAACTGGCAGAGCGGAGCCGGAATGCCGCTTCCCAGATTAACAAACTTTCAACCTCCAGTGTGGATGTGGCCGAAAAGGCAGGAGCACTGCTGCGGGCAACCGTACCGGATATTCAGCGGACTGCGGATCTGGTACAGGAAATCAGTGTGGCCTCCAATGAGCAGAGTACCGGGGCGGATCAGATCAATACGGCCATTCAGCAGCTCAATCTGGTTATCCAGAATAACGCGGCCGCGTCTGAGCAGATGTCGGCCAGTTCCGAAAGACTTTCGGGCGGTGCCGAAAATCTGCTTTCCAGTGCCGCGGATATGGCGGAACAGGCTGCCAAACTCCGGGAAAACATATCTTTTTTTCAAATCGGTGCAGAATATCATCAGTTTCCGCAGGAAAAAATGAACCCTGAAGCGGCAGAAAGAAAAAAATCCGTCCGCGCGGAAAAAAAGAAACGCAAAGAAAATGAAGAAAAAAATGCTGACGTGCTGCAACTTGAAAATGATGATTTCCCTCCTCTGTTTACGGGAAAAGATTCTGTGGATGATACTTTTGAGCGGTTCTGAAACCTGAGGGGCCGGTATAAAATCCCCCCCCTCACTCCGGCGAAAAAGGGGGTTCACAACATTCTGAAATGAAAGGATTCCTGATTTTTCCGGAAAGAGAGAAAATCTGCACCTGGAACTTTCTGCGAATTTATCAAATTTTGCCGATCCTCCTGAGCAAAAGGATCGCTTTTCCCTCCTTATTCTGTGTTTAAAAAAAGACCCCTTCCGTATTCAGTTTTGCATTTGCCTTATCATCAGATTATTGTTATAGAAACCGTTTACGATCCCAAATATTGCTTTGGGCGGAGGAAAATAACGGAGCACCATCTCTTCCGGATAGGTACAGGATGCCGGAACATCAGGGAAAGACAGATTAAAAATGAAAATACGAATCCGGAATATCAGCAAGTCATTTCATTTTCGCGGAAAAAAGAAATTTACGGTTCTGAAAGATATTACATTCTCCATCGGGCAGGGAGAGTTTGTGGTCATACTGGGGGAGTCGGGCTGCGGCAAAACCACTTTTCTGAATCTTCTGGCGGGTCTGCTGCCCCTGAGTTCCGGAGAAATTCTGGTGGACGATGAAAAAATTACCGGTCCCCATCCTTCCCGGGCCATCCTGTTTCAGCAGCCCAGTCTCCTGCCCTGGCTGAATGTGCAGGAAAATATTGTTTTCGGCTGTAAAATGCGGGGAGATACGGAAAATATCCGGGAGAGATCTGACCGCCTTACCGAAATGATGGGGCTGAAGGGTTTTGAAAAAGTGCGCCCCCATGAACTGTCTCTGGGAATGGCACAGCGGGTCTGCCTGGCAAGAGCACTCATCGGGCATCCGCAGATTCTGATTCTGGACGAACCTTTTTCCGCGCTGGACACCTTTACCAGAAATTATCTGCAGCAGATGCTCATCCGCTTCTGGCAGGCGGAAAAATTTACGGTTGTATTTGTCACCCACGATATTAATGAGGCCATACTGCTGGGCAACCGGATTTTTCTGCTGGGAAGACGGCCCTGCCGTCTGGTCGGGACCTTTGATGTCAACCTGCATTATCCCAGAGACATCAGCAGCCGGCCCTATATGCTGATCCGGACCAATATTTTGCAGCGTTTTAAAAAAATTTTTCTGGGAAATCAGTTTCGGATGGATGATATTCCCGGCCAGGCCCATCCTTATAAATACGGGATCGGGGGATTCGGAGATAACAAATGAAAACAATGAGCAGAAGAGATTTTCTGAAAACTGCGGCGGCAGTCGGCGCGGGTTCTGTGACCGGTCCTCTGTTCTCCCCAAAGGCACACGCGGAAGAAGCAGAAACGGTGCGCATCGGCTATCTGCCCATTACTGATGCCACCCCCCTGCTCATTGCCCATGCCAGAGGATATTTTGCAGATGAAGGACTGAAAGCGGAAAAACCCGTGCGCATACGGGACTGGTCCACCCTTTCGGAATCTTTTTTAAGCGGAAAATTCAACCTGGTTCATCTGCTGCTGCCCATTCCCATCTGGATGCGGTATCATCTGAAGGTTCCGGCCAAAATCATGGCATGGGATCATACCAACGGAAGCGCGGTTACTGTGGGAGGTCAGTCAGATATTTCGGGCTTTCCGGATCTGGGCGGAAAACAGATAGCCGTGCCTTACTGGTATTCCATGCATAATGTCATTTTGCAGCTGGGTCTGCGCAAAGCAGGCCTGACACCGGTCATCCGTCCCCAGGATGCCGCACTGAAATCCCATGAGGTCAATCTTTTCGTCCTCCCCCCGCCGGAAATGCCCGTGGCCCTGTCTGCCGGAAAAATTGACGGATTTATTGTTGCAGAACCTTTCAACGCTTTTGCGGAACTCCGGGTAAAAGCAAAGATTATGCGTTTTACCGGAGATATATGGAAAAATCATCCCTGCTGTGTTGTGGTGATGAATGAAAATCTCATCAGAGCCAAACCGCTTTTTACGCAGAAAGTGCTGCATGCTGTTGTCCGGGCGCAGTTATGGGCCAAAGACAATCCGGAAAAAACAGCCAGAATCCTCAGTCATAAATCAAACAGTTATCTCCCTGCCCCGGAAAACGTTCTGCAGCGGGTTTTCAGCGGATATGCAAATCTGCCGCAGTACGGAAAAGGAAATATTCCCCGGGCCATACAGCATCCGGAATGGAATACGGATCGCATTTCCTTTCAGCCCTGGCCCTATCCTTCGGCCACCCGTTTTATTCTGCAGGAACTGCGGCAGACCCTGGTGGAAGGGGATACGGATTTTATCCGGAAAATCAGTCCGGATTATGTGGTGAAAGACCTTGTGGATTATCAGTTTGTCAAAAAGGCCATAATGTATGTCGGCGGTCCCGGAAAATTTGAGATGATTGATCCGGCACAGCCCTGGGATCGGGAAGAAATTGTCGCACTATAGGATTTTGATGCCATTATACCGAAATATAAATAAAAAAAAACAAAGCCCCGAATCTGCCGAAAGAGAAGAAGCAAACGCAAACCGCCTGTCCTACGGACTGCTGGGAATCACTGTTTTTCTTATTTTATGGATGATTTGCGGCTATATTGTATTTTCCGGGCCGGGACTGGAACAGTTTTCCGGTTTTCTGCCCCTGCCCACACTGAAGGCGCTGATTGTTCTTGTACAGGAGCAGGGCTTCTGGTTCTCTGTCTGGGCCAGTCTGAGACGGGTAATGATCGGCATTGCCATCGCATTCATTGCCGGTGTGCCTTCGGGGCTGCTTATCGGTTTTTACAGCAGACTCAGTATGATTACTTATACCCCCATACAGTTTGTGCGGATGATAAGCCCTTTGTCCTGGATGCCCATTGCCCTGCTGGTTTTCAGCAGTTTTGAAACCGCCATCTGGTTTTTAATCAGCATATCCACGGTATGGCCCGTTATCATCAACACATCCCTCGGTGTCAGACGGGTGGACATTCACTGGATAAATATGGCAAGAAATCAGGGGGCGCGCGATGATCAGCTTTTGCTGAAAATCATTGTGCCTTCTTCCCTTCCCTATATCGTTACCAGCCTCCGCCTTGCCCTGGGAGTTGCCTGGATAGTTCTGGTTCCTGCGGAATTTTTGGGAATCTCCAGCGGGCTGGGTTATCTCATCAATGACGCGCGGGATACCATGTCCTATGACCGGCTCATGGCCATTGTTATTGCCATCGGCATAATCGGATTTATACTGGACGGAAGTATTGAACTGCTGCAGAAAAAATTCCGGAGCACCGGGTATTAAAAAATGAGTCTGCAATGTAATGCTCTGTTTCATTTAAAGTTGCAGGTCGGCTTAGCGAAGCGTAACCCGGCATTCGGATGTTCTGCTCCGAAATACCTGCACAGTTTTAAGTGAAACAATGCACCTGAATTATTCACAAATCAGTTTTTTACAGTAAATACAGGAAGACACAAAAAACTGGGTTTTGCAGCCGTATTTTCGTATAAGCAGAATAATCAGCAGTTTATCTGCCAGAGACTAAAACGTGTGGGTAGCGGGTCAAATCCGTTGATCCGAATATTCCCCTCCCCCGGCGGGAGGGGAGACCGTCATCAACGGATTTGACCCACTACCAATTTTTGCACTCCTCCGGAAACTTTTCGATCTACTGATATTTGGAAAACACCTTATGACCGGGCATGGGAGGGTCGGTATGCGGGATTCACAACTTCCCCGCTTTTACGGAAAGCGGTGCCGCTCTCCTGTTCCAGGGCCGCAGGATTTTTTTCATAAAACGTCGGACTTTCATATGCCCGGTCTGCTTTTAATCGCTGTTTTTCTCTTTTCATAGCGACCAGCAGATATGCGCCGAACAGGGGCGCGATACAGCGGGTTTTCCAGCCGAATTCTTTGTAAATATCCTGTAAAAGCAGGTTTATGCGTTTTCTCATGGCAGGCTGCCGGATATACCATTGTTTCATGGCCCATACAGCCCCGGCATAAGAAGTTTTCAAAGGGCTGACTTCCCATGTATAACGCTCCCGGATACGCGCATCCGGATGATGTTTATATCGCTGCCATCCTTTCAGCAGTACCCGGATCAGGCGGAAAAGACTGGGGCCGTTGACGGAAAAATCCCGACGGAATGCTTCGGAAAGAAATTCTTCTTCCATTCCCGCGGGGATATTTTTATGCTGATAATTAAAGCGGTACTGCCCGTGGGTGTCGGCCAGGGAAAATGCGGATTCCGGAAAAAGATTCCCTTCTTTTTTATGCTGTTCATAAAGCGGGGTTCCCGGATTGGGTGTATAGAGCATGAACTGGTGGAAAACCGTATCATGCGCGACCGCATGGTTTATGACTTCCTCCATATTCTCCCTGCTGTGTTCTTCCATGCCGATGATGGAAGAACCCAGCACCCGTATCCCGTGGGACTGCAATTCTGTTACCAGGGCTTTTGTATCCACTCCCGAAAGTTTGCGGTACTTACTTTTGCGTCCTTCCACTCCCATCCAGACCCAGGCAATGCCCATCTCCGTCAGTTGTTCCATGGTATAGGACTGCAGCACCTTTGCGGAACTGAAAACATACAGTGCCCAGCTTTTTCCTTTTTCTTTCATCAGATCCAAAAGGCGCAGTGCCCGTCTGCGGTGATAGAGAAAATTTTCATCCAGTACAAAAAAAGATCGGACTTTCAGTTTCTTTTCCAGTCCGCACATAATGTCAAACAGTTCATCCCCGCTTTCATAAAAATTGATGAATTTTCCTTTTCCGCCGAACAGGGCCGAGGTTGAGCAGAAATTGCAGCCCATGGGGCAGCCCGCGGAGGGAATGAGAATGGCTGCGGTATCTCCCGGTTTGTCCGCCAGTGTATGTCCCAGAATCCGGCATCCGTATCCGGAACAGGCTTCCGGATGGCGGACAGGGGCATTGACATCCTGCCCCAGAAAAGATCGGAACCAGCGGATACCTTCGCCTTTGACAATATAATCCGCATCCACCCGTGTTTCCAGTTCCGGCAGATTGGCAATATGACCGCCCAGAACAATGAGGGCACGGGGCTGATGTTTACGCACCAGTCTGCACATTTCCTCCACTTTGCCCACATTGGGAATAATGGAACTGATGCCCACAATATCATATTTATTTTCCCTCAGTTCCGATATAAACCGCTCCCGTGCGGGAAAATCCAGCAGGGTGCAGGGAGCCTGGATATTGGCCTGTATCATCATCAGACCGAAAGAACGGTGGAACATCCGCAGGGAAAAAGGGCCCTGAAAGCGGGTCACCTGGTTATGGTATAATTCCATGGGGTTGATTTTCCGGCTGCCGAATGCATCATCCTGTGCATAAGGGCCGAAGACAGAAGACAGTAAAATGTTTGCACGGATTCCGAGGGGATGTTTTGCCTGTGCTGTTTCCATAATTTTTCCTCCTAAACTGATTCGGGGTGGGTAAAATGTTTGCAAATCCGAAACAGAATGTAAGCAGGAAAAAAGAAAAATACAATTGTTATTCCAAATATTTACACTACTTTTACAATTACATTTTTTTTACAAAAAATATGAGTGTAAGCAAAATGGTGCAGAACACCCCTATGCCAGACTGCTCAACCCCCTGATTTCTGTAACTCTTTAAAAATCAAAGGCTGACAGTATGCACTGTTTTGCTTACACTCAGTAGATCGAAAAGTTTCCTCCGGATACGGTTTTACGGCTGCCCCGGAGTGCGGAAACTGTATTTTTGCACCGCCGCATCTCCCGGTTACCCCATGCAAAAATACAATTTTTGCACTCCTCCGGAAACGTTTCGATCTACTGACACTCAAACCGAATGCATTGTTTCACTTAGGAACTCGGAAAAAGATAATTCCCCCCGGTTCATCCCGTCAGCAGAGAATAAACAAAAGTTTGGCATGTTTTCGCCGGACAGTTTCAGGGGGGTTATTTTTTGCCGGGTACCTTAAGACTCCCCTCCCTGAGGGAGGGGCAGGGGGAGGGTGGAAACGTCATTAATTACAAAGCGCTGTTTACCCCCTCCCCAGACCCCTCCCGCCGGGGGAGGGGATTTCAAATCAAGCGGTTTGACCCACTACTGTTCTGTCCACTTTAAAATGACAGTGTATCCGTTGAGAAAAAATCCGGAACCGGAAAACTGAACCACAGATGAACACAGATGAACACAGATGAACACAGATGAACACAGATGAACACAGATGAACACAGATGAACACAGATGAACACAGATGAACACAGATGAACGGGATTCTGTAATTCGTTCATATCGGTGTGAATCCGTGGTTTTCGTTGAATGTCCGATAAGCGGAACTTTGCCCCTTATCAGCGCCAGTTTCCGATCAGCAGGAAAGGGGCCCAGAACATGGGATGGGCATATTCCTCTGTTTCTATGAGACGTTTTTGGGATATCTGCAGGGCACGGGCTTTTGTGTTTCCCGGCACTGCCATCTGCCGGTAAAATTCATCCGCAATGAGAAAGGTGGCCCGATCATCCCCGGCCCAGAGGGTGCCCAAAGCACTTTTTGCCCCGGAACGCAGGGCCACACCGGCCAGACCGAATACGGCCCTGTCATCCCCCATTGCTGTTTCACAGGCACTCAGGGTCAGCAGTTCCGGAGGATTTCCAAGATATTTTTCGGAAAAAATCAGGCGATCCAGATTTTCCATTGTCAGACGGCCGTCATAGGTCAGCAGGAAACTGTCTTCATAGGTTTTCCCGAATACAGCATGGGTGGCCAGGTGGACAAAACTGTATTTCTTTTTCTGCAGTTCCGCTTTTATGTTTTTCAGGGTAAAATCTTCATCCAGCAGCACACTTCCCTTCATAATACTGCGGATATTTTCCAGTTCTTCACGCACATAGGGCAGGGGGGCAAAGTCCTCTCTGGCATGGGAAAGGCCGCTGAGGAGAATCTGCCTGTCCGCAGCATCCGCATCTGCCGTATTTCCGGGTGATGTAAGGGATGCGGACAGCACCGTTGCCAGTGCATATTTTTCTGCCAGATAATGTTCGCCGTCGTAGAGGGCGGCCAGGGGAATCATACGCAAAGGACCGTCCGGTGAAATGATCAGGGTGTCCGTGTTTTTTTCTGCCAGTTCCTTTTCTGCGGGTCGGATGAGACTGTCGTAGAGACGGATGGCCGTTTCCTGAAAATTATCATCCCCCTCTTCCAGCATTTTCCGGAATTTTCTCACATCTCCCATAATTCGCAAAGGATATGCCGGCACCCGGATATATTTCATGCTGTCCGGAAAAACCAGAATCAGGGCCAGATGATCCGGGAGGAGAATGGGATACAGCATAGCGGTTCCGGGCGGGAGAGAGGCCCGGAGATTTTCAGCAGAAGATGAATCCGCAGCAATGCATTCATCCCGGAAAAAATCTTCCACTTCCGATGTTTTCAGCAGCTCCACATAATCTCCGGCCTCCTGCAGCAGTGCCTCGGAATCGGAAGAGGGGGAATTCCGGAATTTTTCCAGCAGCAGGGCTGCCAGTTCCTGAAAGACCGGTTTGACATTTTTTCCAAAAACATTTTTCCTGTCCCGGATCCCCCGGAAAAATTCCATACGGATGGGATGCAGGGTTTTCACAGCCTCCCGGTAAAGCGGCAAAGCCCGTTCCATTTCCCCGGACTGCCCGAAAAGTTTTCCCAACTGCCACTGCAGACGGTATAATATTTCCGGATGATCGCTTTGCCCTGCGGAAAACAGGGCCCTGCGAATAAGGGGAAAGGCTTTTTCCGGCTGCTTCTGTAAAATATAATACTGTGCAAGCAGTCCCCCGGCAGAAGAAAGAATGAGCCGGCTTCCGATACTCTGCCCGATGCGCAGGGCCTCTTCCCCGGAATCTGTAAAGGAAAAAGAGGGTCTGGGGGGCAGCATCCGGAAATAGAGGGTCATCAGGGAAACCAGATCCAGGGCTTTCTGAAAATCACCGGGGATGTCTCTGATAATCCTCTCCGCTTTTTCTGACATATAAACGGCCTGACCGTACTGTCCGGCGGCAAGACAGGTCCGGCTCATGTTCAGCAGCAGAAGGGAATGCAACCGGGGATTTTCTGTCAGATCCAGTGCTTCCTCATAGGCCCGCACAGCCCCTGCATAATCCCGGTTGACAGCGCGCAGAATGCCCAGATTGTTGAGAACCGCCGCGGTGATCTCGGATTCTCCATTCATTTCCGCGGATTCCATCGCGGTTTTCAAAGCGGCAATGGCATTTTTCATATCTCCGGAAAGCAGACGGAGATCGCCCATGCAGTTATAATAAAGTGCCCGGACTGCCGGATTGTCTGCAATCTCCTGCTGTGAAGAAATCTCCTGCATATATTCTTCCGCTGCACTGTAGCGGCCCAGGGCCGCATAGGCCAGGGCCAGGAGAACCGAATCGGCCGTGTCTTTTTCCGCGGATTCCAGGACGCGGATCAGTCCGGCTATATTTCCTTTCTGTATCAGTCCCAGGGATTTTTTTCCGCTGCTCTTTTTTTCCTGAAAAAATGCCGAAAGAAAGAAACAGGAAGAGCGGTAATCATCGGGAAAGAAAGGAATGCCGTCCCGGCCGCTTTTGACAAAGCGGCTGATGTTTTCCGCGCTTCTCTGTGAGCAGGGCGTTTCCACCCAGCGGGCCGCATCGGGATAATCCGAAGGCAGAGAAATCAGACCGCTGCTGATATCCGTATCCGGAGATTCCACCCGCACACTTCCGTCATTCCCCCGCCGGGAAGAGGCTTCCACAATACTGTCCGCGGATTTGACATAGTTGTCGGTAACAATAAAAACAGCGCCTCCGTCGCCTTCATCCGCATTGGCCTGAATGCGGCTGTGATTGAGTGTGAGCAAACGCGGGCCCATGCCCTTTTCCGTATCACCGATATATATATCCCCGCCGCTTCCGCTTCCCTTATGCACACTGGTGCTGATGATGCTCTCATCCATCCGGAAAATATTACCGGCATCCGCGCGGATAAGTCCCCCGCCCGCGCTTTCCGCATCCGTGGTCAGATAAGTCCCTTTTCCCAAAAACAGGGAATCCTGCACACGGACAGCAATCGTACCGGCATCCCCCCCCAGTGAAACGGCACGGCTGGCAGAAGACAGAGAACTCTGATTCTGCATCCGCAGATTTTCCGCATTGACAAATATATCCCCTGCATTTCCTTTCCCGTCCGTTTCGGTTTTGATACCGGCACTGTCCTGCAGACGGACAGTCCCGCCGTTTAAGAGAATCTGTCCTGCGTCCCCCCCGCCTTCTGCCGTGAATTCGGCAGAGGAGGAAACCGAAGAACTGTCTGCCAAAAGAATCTGCTGCCCCTCCATAGAAATGGCACCGGCATTTCCCCGGTTCCGGCTTTCTGTACGGACAGAAGCATCTCCCCGTATTTCCAGGGAACTGCCCGCTGTCATCCGGACACTTCCGGCGGCCCCGCTCCCCCGGGTGAAAGCCCGGATGGCCGTGCTGCCGTCCATGCGGATATCCGCACCCTGCAGATTCACATTTCCGGCATTGCCCACACCGGTGGTATAAGTGTCCAGTACCGTATCTGAAATATGAAGACTGTTTTCGGCTTTCAGGTTTATATTTCCGGCATTGCCTGCAGATTTGCCCTGGGATTCACTCTGGATTTCACTTCCCGCCTCCAGCCGGATATCCGGAGCCTCCATATACAGGGAACCGGCATCTGCCGAGGCCTTGGAACCGATGGAACCCACCCGGATTCTGCTGTCGGAAATACAAAGGGATTCTGAGGCCCGGATGTGCATATCCGCGCCCGGGACTCTGCCGAAAGTATCGGTGGAAAGGATGCTTCCGTTCCGGATTTCCACCTTTTCCGCTGCAATATCAAAAACCGCCGGAGGGGGATCCGCTGCGGTATAGGGAATATCTGCCAGAATCTCACTGTGATCCGCCACAAAGGTGCCGCTGCGGATATAAATACTGCCGTAGCGCACATCCACTTCCGTGGGCATTCCCTCACTGCCGCCGGATATTTCCGTATATCCCATTTCTGAGAAAGAAGAAACATCCGGCCCCCCCTCTCCGGGAATGACTTCGCCTTCACCGGAAACAGCGGCAATATTCAGTTGTCCCCCGTTGAGATTCAGTCCGCTGCGGTTTGTAATGCGGATATCCCCGCCGATGAGGGAAAAGGTTTTGTCGGAAAAATCCATCCGGGCAGCATCAAAGACAAGGGAGGCGTTTTCCCCTTCCTCCGCTTTCAGAAAACCGAAGGCCGAAGGCGGGGAAACAGACAGAATTTCATCGGCTTGGGGATAACTGTAAAAAGGCCCCTCTTCCCCCATGCGCAGATAATCCGCTGTACTTACATGAAATGCACCGCCCAGATCCAAAGCTGCCCCCGGACCGAATATTACTCCGGCAGGATTGAGCAGATAGAGATCCGCTTCCGGTATCAGGGAGCGGAGCATACCGTCAATGCGCGATATTTCCCCGCCGGTAACGCGGCTGATAATATTGCGCACCGAAAGAGGGCCGGAAAAGGTGACGCTTTCCCCGGTATCAATACCGAAACGCAGAAAACTGTGGAAAAGGTTTCCGCCGGCCTGGTGCCCGTATTCCGGCCGAATCAGATAATCCGGCCCTGTCAGCGAGGTCTGCCCGGCCGGGCCGATACTCCCGTCCAGGGTAACAGCGGCCTCCGGGCAAAAGGGAAAGCAGAGCAGGATAAGTAAAAAGTATTTCAGGGTTTTCATGATATTCAACTCCGTCCGGCAGCAGTGGTTGTCCCAAGAATGTTTTTCATATCCGCATCCCGGAAAGCAGGATGCTTTGCCTGTGTACTGCAAAAAAACACCTGTATCATATCATAAAAAAATCATAAAAAAAAGCAGTCCGCTATTCTTTCCGCTGTATCGGATACCTGCAGCGGTATTTTCCGGAAAAAGGGGATCGTCTCCTCAGGAAAACCGGTGCGGGCGCGGCTTTCTTTCCTGGCTGTTTCCCCCGGATTATTCACAGGCCGGAACAACTTTCCGAATCATAATCAGCAGATCGGAAAGATTCTGTTTCCGGTCGGCAGTGCTTCCGCTTTCAGACTCCCCTCCCCTGGGGGCAATACTGCTGCCTTAAGACTCCCCTCCCTCAGGGAGGGGCAGGGGAGGGGGAAATTCAGGAAGTTTTTGATCTACTGATAATGCTTCATCCTGAAAACGGAGCTGCAGAGCCCCTATTTGACATTTTTATTTTTTTCAGATACTTATATAAATTTATGAATTCTGATTTTAAAAAACTGAATCCCCCATAATCCGCATAAAAAATAAATTTTTTCTTTCAACATTTTTTCTGCAATGCTATAAACAGAAATTGAAAGAAAATCCTGTCTTTCACTATCATTTTTGGCAGCGGGTCAAATCCGTTGATGAATGGGATTTCTCATTGCAGGGACGTACTTCATATGCCCCTGCAGAAAAAATCAGCGGATTTGCCCCGCTACCCGTTTTTTATTATCTCCCAATCAGTTATATGCAGCATTCCGGGAATCCGGCCCATATATCCCGCTTTGCTGCCGTGACAGACCCAAACAGGTGATTGAATGGCCAGCATACAGAAAAAGGCAATTGATGCCATCATTGTAATGAATGTGGCAATAACCAATATCCGGCTCTATCCGCCCAGCAGTGCCATTATCCGCAACAGCACAGACAGAGTTTTCAATATTTTAAAAGATATACTCCGGGTGGAAGAATCGGTCGTCCTGTCTGTTTCCGAATCGGAAAACAATTATATTATCTGCGGCCATATTTTCAGCGAAAGCGATCAGAAAAAATATCCGCCCGTATATTCCTTCTTCCAGATGATGCTCAAGTTCAATATCAGAAATATTGCTTTTGAACAGGAACTGACACGGGAAGAAGTCAACACATTTCTCAATATTTTCAGCAAAGATTATGAAGAAATTGAAAACGGGGGCGGTCTGGAAGCTGTTATGGACAGGAGCAGTCTGGCCCATATTATCATAGATCACCGGGTCTATATTGTGGTGGATAAAGAGCAGAAGGTCATTGCCAATATTGAAATCCGGGATCAGGATATTATCAAATATGTGGCCGGAGAAAAACAGTTTTCCGAAGAGGCTTTGCAGAAAATCCGGGAAATGGCGCAGGATCCGGATTGGATTCATCAGGTTTTTCATGCGGGCATGTCCTATATTATGCGGCATAAACGGAGCAGACCCTATGAAAAACTGTCCGAAGTTATTTTCCATATGATCCGCACCCTGGACGAAATCTCGGACAATGAACATAAGGAACTGATTTCAAAAAAAATATCAAACTCCATTGCCGATATGGATGATGAAATGCTGGCAATGGTTCTGGTGCAGGACACCGATGCGGTGGATGAAAAAGTGTTTAACCGGGTCATTGATCTGCTGGATGAGAAAAAATTTGAAAAACTGGCCTTTACTTTTCGGAGAC
>JAABRU010000274.1 GCA_011390755.1 Desulfobacteraceae bacterium
AAAGTAGGCGGAGCGGTCTTTCGCCCGCGCTCCTTCGGAGCGCGGGCGAAAAATAATTTTCACCTTAAGAGCGTAATGTAATTTGCATTATTTCCATCCTTATGATAATTTGGTAAATAAAATATGCTGATGCAGTTTGGATGATAATGCTGTATGGTGTTATTTCATTCACCGTTTGATAGGAACGGTTATCCATGCGGAGATTGATTTTTGGCAGTGGGACAAATCCGTTGATTTTCTGTAAGGACGTATTGCATACGCCCCGGGACACCCCGCTGACGGGTGTATGCAATATGCCCTTACAGTGGGAAATCTCATTCATCAGCGGATTTGACCCTTCATCAGTAAATTCAGCTGTGGACTCAATACAGTTTACAGTGGGAAATCTCATTCATCAGCGGATTTGACCCACTACTGTTCTGTCAACATTAAAATGACGGGTGACATTATCCCAGGGGCGTACTGCACAGGCCCGGCATGAACGCGGCTTTGGGGCGTATGCAATACGCCCTTACAGGATTGTTTAACCCGTCGGTTAAACCTTGACGAGACACTACTACACCGGTTTTTAAATCCGTCACCCCCCTGAAGATTTTGGCTGACCATGCAAAATCAGCGCGTTATCCTTAGTAGAGAGGGGGATGAATTTACGGACTGCTGTACTACCTGATTTTTTGGTAGTGGCTCAAATCCGTTGATTCTCATCCCCCTCCCCCGGTGGGAGGGGAAGGGGAAGACAACGGCCTGTAATTAAATAATGTTTTCACCCTCCCCTGCCCCTCCCTCAAGGGCGGGGAGACCTTATCAACGGATTTGACCCACTACCGATTTTTTGTGATAACAAACCCGGAGAAAACAGAATGAACAAAAAACTGATCTTCATCGGACTTTTTTTATTCTCTTTATCCATCGGCTCCCTGCTGATTCCCCCTCATTTTTTTGCAGAGGAATCCCCGGCTCTTTCCGCGGAGCAAAGGCCTGCACACTGGGCGCAGCCTTTGGATCGCCCCGGACTTCCCAACCTGCATAAAGTCAGTCCCCTGTTTTACCGCAGCGCGCAGCCCGATGCCGGGGGGATGGCAGAACTGAAAAAAATGGGAATCCGCAGCGTGGTGAATCTGCGCTCCCGTCATTCCGACAAAGAAATTATGGAAGGTTCGGACCTGCAATATGTATCTCTTCCCATGAATGCCTGGAAGACAGATGAGGAAGACGCGGTCCGTTTTCTGAAAATCTTCCATGATGCCAAAAATACACCGATACTGCTGCACTGCAAACACGGGGCAGACAGAACCGGAAGTATGACGGCAGTTTACCGTGTTGCCGTATGCGGCTGGTCAAAAAAAGAAGCTTTATCCGAAATGACGCGCGGCGGATTCGGTTTTCATTCTGCTTTTAAAAACCTCATCCGGTTTATTGAAAAACTGGACGTGGACAGTGTGCGCCGGAAATCCGGTATTTCTTCCGGTTTTTCCAAAGAAAAGATGCAGGTGAACAAATAAACTACTACACCAAGTCAGAAGTTCGTACACAGTTTTCCGGCCCTGCAAACCCTTTTAAATCAGGGCATCCGGTGTTTATAAACTGTGTACGTATTTACGCCGTGGTGTACTACTTTCCGTTCACTTCCTGCCCGCAATGTTTGCAGATTTTTGCCCGTTTTTTGATGACTTCCGCGCAGAAAGGGCATTCTCTGGTAAAATGTCTTTGGTGAATCATTTCCACCGTCTCTTCCACTGTTCTGCGAAGAACCTGATTCCCGAAAGAGCTGTTTCTGAGGGGGTCAATATTATCCAGCACCCCGATTTCTCCAAGAATCTGCGCAGCTTTCATCCGCACACCCGCGGGCTCACCTGCATCCAGCAGTATATGCTGAACGGCCTGGCAGTTACCTGCTGCTTTGTATTCTTTCAGAGCCGCCATTCCCTTTTCGGTTTTTTCAGTGAGAATCTTCCGATATTTCAGCACTTCTTCGTCTATGATTTGTCCCTGCCCTCCCTGGGGACTCCAGACGGACATGCATTCATAGGTTTCGGTTTCCGGATAGCAGATACATCGGTATGAACCGCGTCTTCCGTAGTTTTCTTCAATATTTTTCCATCCCCCGGCATAGAGTCTGCATTCATTGTTGAAGCAGACAAATAGATAGGGGGTTCCCCATCCCAGTCCGTCACTGACATTGATATCCGGCACCTCCCACAGGCTCATTTCCTCACCGCAGTACTTGCATTTGGGTTTTTCCAGGGAGATGACTTTTTCAAACACTTCATCTTTTGTCTTAAAGGCCAGCATTTTTTTACCTCCGTTCAGAAAATTGGGTTTCCGTGCGAAATGGCCTTTTCCGCAATCAGAATATCAGGATACGGGGCTGTTGCGGCCGGAATATGCTGTTTTTTCCAGGGCCGGTAATTCCTGAGTGGACTGTCAGCAAAGTTTTTTTATATCGTAAGGAGAAACGGCATCCTGCCGTTTTCCGGTACGACTGAAAATATGTAATGAAATATAATTGGCAATCCTCTGAGATTACAAAAAAAAGGGTCGTTTCAGTTTCGGAAACACTGATTTTGTTATATAAAACAGATTTTCGGATTTTTTCGGAAAATCAGTAAAATCTTTGTCAAAATAAAACCTGCTAACCTGGATTATTCATAGACTTGAACAACCATCCTAATCATAAGGCTTTTATATGAAAGTCCTTCTGCAGAGACGCACGGCGTGCGTCTCTGCGGTATGGCACTTTCATGCTTCGTTGTGACCCCGCGGTCATGACCGTTTATCTGAAAACTGAGTTGTAAAGCCGATTTTCAACATTTCTTTTAGTTTCGGATAATTACCAAAATTTATGAATAATGCAGGCTAAGAATTTTGTCAATAAACCGATACAGAACACTGCTGGAAGTCACAAAGCCACATCCAGCAAAACAAGGATTGAAACTCATCCGGTTCCGGGGAGATCGGGTATTTCCTGGGTTGTCAATGATAATAGGAGTTACGCAGTTGAATTTTAACTGTTTGAATTTATTATGTGCCTTAAAAATTGACAGTCAATAAAAACAGCAGATTATATTTCAACTGCGTAAGTCCTAGTGTTCCGTCAAGGTTTAAATGACGGGTTGAATTTTTTGTAGGGTGGGCACATGTTTTTCCGTGCCCACCTGAATCGGTGGGCAGCGCTGCGCTTTTGCCCACCCTACAAAAAATTCAATATGTTACATACCCGTCATTTAAATGTTGACAATGCACTAGTACACCACGGCGTAAATACGTACACAGTTTATAAACACCGGATGCCCTGATTTAAAAGGGTTTGCAGGGCCGGAAAACTGTGTACGAACTTCTGACTTGGTGTACTAGATAAATTATGAATTATGCCCTGTTTGCCTGCCAGGGAAGTCATTACGACTTCCTGTAATTTCAAAGAATTGGGCGAAGCCCAATTGGGCACTCGTTCCCACGCTCTGTGTGGGAATGCAGATCAGACACTCTGCGTCATACGGGACGCGGATCGTCCCGGAGTGACAACAGTCCCGATCCCGGCAATAAATTGCCGGGCTATTGTCTGGCACCCCTCCGGGGTTTTATCAATCCTTAACTTAATGTCATTGACGCAGAACGTGGGAATGAGGGAATTATTTCAGTATGTCAAACTGTAAGTTTGACACTCCTCCGCGCGTAACCTAATACACCGGTTTTTAAATTCATCCCCCCTTCCGGTTCCCAGGCTCCTGCCTGGGAACCCCGGTCCCGGAAGCTCCTGCTTCCCGGATTCGGGAGGAAAGAGGGGGACGAAATTACGGACTGCTGTACTAATGGCATGTTAAGAGGTCAGAACGTATTCATTTTTTCAATAATTTCTTCAGCCTTTCAATTTCTTTCCATGCCTTTTCTTTCTCCATGCGCTCCTTTTCTTTTTCCTTCCGCTCCTTTTCCAGTTCGCTCAGGATGGTCTGACGCACCCTTTCCCCTTCCAGACGTTTCTGGTAGAGCAGATAATCCCTCTGATTTTCCGAAAATCCGTTTAAAATTTCCATAACATCCCTCATTTCTTTTGAGTTTTTCAGTATATCGGGCGGATTGTCCGTATCAATGTTTCTGCCTTCTTTGAACAGATACAGCCAGCGGTCCTTCTCGGAAACCCTTTTTTTCCGCATCTTCCATTTCTGCAACTGTAAAACATGGATGGCAAAAGGATCGTTCAGCAGCAGGTCAGAGGGTTTATTTTTTGCCGAGTACCTTATACTATACGGGCACAGGGCTTATGTGAATCTCAGTAGATCGAAAAGTTTCCCCGGGATACGGTTTTACGACTGTTCCGGAGTGCGGAAACTGTATTTTTGCACCGCAGCATCTCCCGGCTGACATGCAAAAATACAATTTTTGCACTCCTCCGGAAACTTTTCGATCTACTGAATCTTTATTCCGGAAGACTGCGTTTTTCAGATGCACTGCCTTTTTCACTGATTCCCTGATAAATGACCATTTTTTTCCCGATACGGATACCCTCCTCCACAATATCCGGGTCCTGGCGCAGGGGATTGGGCCGGATGCCTTTTATGCGGGGATAACGGTGGCGCATGTACTGCCGGAGCCGGGGATCCCCGGATTTTATCAGTGCATATGTCTCAGTCCCCTTCTCTTCTGCCGCATTTTCCAGCTTGAAACGGAATCCCTCCAGAATGCCCAGTGCAAAATCGGTTTTGCGGTAACGGCTGAGTCTTTTCCCTTTTTTATATTCTTCCCACTGCCTTTTTATATAATGATTTACAAAATCATAAATATATCCGGCCATGCGGACATTGTGCTCTGTACCGCTGATTTCCAGTACCCGCCCCATTTTTTCTTTTTCCACAACCCAGGTGCTGACCCATATGCCCTGAACAAAATAAAAATCTTCCAGCAGCGCGCCCAGGGCATATTCTTCCCGGAAACGGCGCAGCGCGGGTTTGCCCAGAAAGATACTGACAAAATCCCGTTTTTGACGCAATGAGATGAGTTCCAGGTTGTGCCGGGCAATCAGTGCATGGGCTTTGTGCATGGCAGATTCGGCTTCATGCCGGTTGCTGCTTTGGGCCAGGGCCATGAGTTTCTGCACCCGCAGGAGAATTTTGTCCTCACTTCCGGCTGTTCCCCTGCGGATGCGCTCCCGCAGACTTTCATATTTTCCCGATGCTTTGGGATCGGCCCGGAGCAGTTCACATGCTTTGCGGAACACCGGGCCGTGGGGCGGCTCATTTTTTCCCCCGGACAGCAGGGCCGTCAGCTGATGCGCGGTTTCATGGCGGAGAACATCCCGCACACTGTCCCAGGGATGGCTCAGTACAAATTCCCGGTTCAGGCAGATTTCCCGCTTGTGTCCTGTCCAGCATCCCAGGCGGGATTTCATATCGGCCAGACGGAACAGGGGCTTTTTCATGGCTTTCCGCAATTCCGAAGGCAGCATACATACCGCATTTTCCCACTCCGCGGCCAGTCCGTGAAGAATACGGCGCTCCAGTTCCTGTTCCAGTCTGTTTTCAGAAGAATGAGGTCCGGATTTCATAAAGACTAAAACAGCCCCTTTCCCCGATCCAGGCTCCGGTACTGCACAGCCTCGGAAATATGACTGACCTGTATATTTTCCTGCTTATCCAAATCGGCAATGGTGCGGGCGATTTTCAGTATGCGGTTGTAGGCTCTGGCCGATAAACCCAGTTTGTCCACGGCTGTTTCCAGCAGGTGGGCGGACGCATCATCCAGTTCACAGTATTTCCGGATCTGGCGGTTTCCCATCCGGGCGTTGCAGTAAATCCGGGTTCCGGAAAAACGGTCGGACTGCAGTTTGCGGGCCGCCGATACTCTTTCCCGTATCTTTGCGGAAGGTTCTCCTGCCAGTTTTCCCATGAGCTCTTTATAGGGAACGGCCGGGACTTCCACATGGATGTCAATGCGGTCCAGCAGGGGGCCGGAAATCCGGGAGCGGTACCGGTGAATCTGCTGGGGACTGCAGTTGCATTCATGCTTGGGATCGGAATAATAACCGCAGGGACAGGGATTCATGGCCGCAATGAGCATAAAACCGGCAGGATAGGTCAGGGTGGTGGTTGCCCTGGAAATGGTTACGCGCAGATCTTCCAAAGGCTGGCGCAGGACTTCCAGCACATGTTTTTTAAATTCCGGCAGTTCATCCAGAAAAAGGACTCCGTTATGGGCCAGGCTGACTTCTCCGGGCCGGGGAATATGACCGCCGCCGATAAGTCCGGCATCGGAAATGGTATGGTGCGGCGCGCGGAAAGAGCGTTTTGTAATCAGGGCCTGATCCCGATCCAGCATTCCCACCACACTGTATATTTTGGTGGTTTCAATGGCCTCTTCAAAGGTCAGGGGCGGCAGAATACCGGTAATGCGGCGGGAAAGCATGGTTTTTCCCGAACCGGGCGGGCCGATCATCATCAGATTGTGCCCCCCGGCCGCGGCCACTTCCATGGCCCGTTTCACATGCTCCTGCCC
The DNA here is from genome assembly GCA_011390755.1 of Desulfobacteraceae bacterium. Taxonomy (GTDB): domain Bacteria; phylum Desulfobacterota; class Desulfobacteria; order Desulfobacterales; family Desulfococcaceae; genus JAABRU01. Next base: position 6,487 of record JAABRU010000274.1, read on the forward strand.
CATGACTTCGGAAAAATCGGCTTCCCCCTTTTCCCGGTATGCAAAAAGCGCGGAAATATCGGCTTCCACCGGCCGGATCCGTGTCAGTCCCCGGAAAAAATCCATAACCTGGCTGAGGGTGTCCGCGGGCAGCACAGAAATTCCTTTGACCACCGAGGCTTCCCGACTGTTCTCACGGGGCACGATAATGCCCGGATATCCGGCATTTTTCGCGGCAATTGCCATGGGCAGGGAGCCCCTGACCGCTTTGATCCGGCCATCCAGAGACAGTTCCCCCATAATCACATAATCGGAAACCACTTCCGGCGGAAGCAGGCGGGTGGCCGTGAGAATCCCCAGCGCCATGGGCAGATCAAAACCCGTGCCTTCTTTTTTGATACCGGCCGGGGCCAGATTGACGGTGATCCGGTCATCCGGAAAGCTGTAACCGGAATTGTAAATGGCTGTTTTCACCCGTTCCCGACTTTCTTTTACCGATGCCTCCGGCAGTCCCACCGTGGTAAAAGAGGGCAGGCCCGGAGAAATATCCACTTCCACTTCCACCAGATAGGCATCAATTCCAATCACCGCGGAACTAAGAATCTTTGCAAGCAAATTGTCCTCCGCATCTTTTGGGCAGAAAATCCTGCAGACTGATTATTCGGAATATTTAAAAGAAATTATGAATCATAACAAATAAATGTGAAGAATACAATCTTTTTCGGATAAGGGAAAAATGAAAATCTTTCAGGATTTTGTTGCCAAAACCATAGGCAATAGTCTAAAAGTGTTTATGTTACCCGACAGTCATAAATTCTGACATAAATTCTGATGAAAATTCTCTTTTGAAAAGGGGGACTTTTTCCCTTACGTCAGCAGCATTGACCGCCGGGGGAGGGAGTTTTTTGCTTAAGGCAACAGCATTGCCGCGGGGGGGACAGGTTTTATTCCGTCATCAATCTGTCTGACCCACTACTGTTCTGTCAACATTAAAATGACGGGTATCCGGAACATCTGCCAAACCGTAAGGGCGTATTGCATACGCCCGGTATGAGCGGCTTTATGACCTGTGCAGTGCGCCCCTG
>JAABRU010000275.1 GCA_011390755.1 Desulfobacteraceae bacterium
AAATCCCCCCTGACCGGGGGATGGGGTGAGGCAAACTGCGGCGGTAATTTTTCCCCTGCCATCAAGCACTGCGGTGTGGACGGCATTTTTTTCAAAGGTATCAGCCCCAAACCCGTGTATCTGTATGCGGACAGCAGGGGCGCGGAACTCCGGGATGCTTCTGACATATGGGGGAAAGACGCTGTGGAAACCGAAGAACTGCTGCTGGAAATCAGCGGCGCTAAAAAAGCCCGCGCGGCCTGCATCGGCCCGGCCGGTGAAAACTGCTCCCTGATTTCCGGGGTATCCACCAATAAGGGCAGAATGGCGGCCCGTTCCGGTCTGGGCGCGGTGATGGGGAGCAAAAAACTCAAGGCCCTGGTGCTGGCGGGAAACAAAAGAATCACGCCCCATAATCCGGATGAAATCAAAAAACTGAGCCAAATCTGCAATGCATGGGTCCGTTTCCAGCCGCCCCTGATGCCGGGATTTCTCACCGCAGCCCTGGGCGCGCTCATGCGGATCATGCCCTGGGCCTTTACCCTGGACGGTTTTTTATACAAAATATTCCTGCGCAGATGGGGCACAGTTTCCATGAACCAGATTTCGGTGGAAATGGGGGACTCTCCCATCAAAAACTGGAAAGGCACAAGTGCGGACTGGGGATTTTTCAAAAGCCTGAGTTCCAACCCCGATGCCGTCACCAAACATGAAATCCGCAAATACCACTGCTATTCCTGCCCCCTGGGCTGCGGCGGAATCTGCAAAAGCAAAGGCAGATTTTCCCATACCCATAAACCGGAATATGAAACTGTGCTTTCTTTGGGCGGCTTTGTCATGAACAAAGACATGGACACGGTGTTTTATCTCAATGAACTGCTCAACCGGGCTGCCATGGACAGCATATCCGCGGGGCATACGGTTGCATTTGCCCTGGAATGTTTTGAGAAAGGCATTCTGACAAAAGAAGATACCGGGGGAATGGAACTGAAATGGGGAGACCCGGAAGCCCTGAAATTTATCATTGAAAAAATGATAACAAGGGAAGGCATCGGCGACATACTGGCCGACGGTGTGAAAAAAGCAGCAGAACGGATCGGCAGGGGCGCGGAAAATTTTGCCATGCACGCGGGCGGCCAGGAAACCGCCATGCATGATGCCAGAAATGATCCGGGTTTTGCCCTGCATTACAGTGCGGAACCTGCACCGGGGAGACACACCAACGGGGCAGGTCTGTATTATGAAATGTACCAGTTATGGAAAAAAGTCAAAAATGTCCCCAAAATGGGCCCGGTTTTCATGAAAAGCAGCAAATACAAAAAAGACTTGGGACATGCGGTGAAAAGCAAAGCCAATTCCGAATATCTGAATGTGTTAAACGGCTGCGGTGTATGCCAGTTCGGCAGCTTTATCGGGGCCGGACGCATCCGGGTGTTTGACTGGCTGAATGCGGCCACAGGCTGGCATTTCACACCCGAACACTATATGGAAATCGGAAATAATATCCAGCAGATCAAGCAGGCATTCAATATAAAGCAGGGCATTGCACCCGGGGACAGCCGATTGAAAAACCGGCAGTTGGGAATTCCGCCCCAGACCAAAGGGGCCAACAAAGGTCGCAGTGTGGATCTGGATGCCATGATGAGGGATTACTGGGAATTATTCGGATGGGACAGGGAAAGCGGGGTTCCCTCCCCGGAGACTGTCAAAAAAATCACTTCGATTTCATAAGGAGAAATATCATGGCATATTCCATTAACAGTAAGTGCATCGGCTGCCCGGCCTGCAAAAAAATCTGCCCGGCCCATGCCATCAGCGGGGAAAAAAAGGAACAGCATTTGATCCATGACGATCTGTGCATTGAATGCGGGGCCTGCGGAAGAGTCTGCCCCCAATCGGCCGTGGAAGATCCTTTCGGGGTGACTGCCCTGCGGATCAAAAAAAAGGAATGGGACAGACCCTTTGTTGACATGGCAATCTGCACTTCCTGCAATATCTGTATAGACACCTGCCCGGCTGAGGCTTTGGAAGAAAAGTTACTGATCAGGGGAAACCCCCGGCCTTTTCCGCATCTTCCGGATGAAGGTATCTGCATCGGCTGCGGATTCTGCGCGGCAGACTGCCCTGTGTCCGCCATTACCATGGGTCCCCGGAATCAGGCAGGGATTCCGGAAAAAGGAAATCCGGCGCGGGATATGCAGAACTGATGGCAAAAACAGCAAAGGGCAGCGGCAGGGACAACCGCAAAATCATTATTGATACGGCCATTTCCATTATCGGTGAAAAAGGGGTGGAGCATACCAGTCTGGCCCGCATTGCAAAAGAATCCGGTCTGAGCAAAGGCACAATCTACTATTATTATGCCAGTAAAAATGATCTGATTTTTGACATTGCGGATCTGCATATGGAGCGCATTTCTGCCACTCTTTTTTCCATGCTGGAGAATGAAAAAGCCCTTTCCCGTGAGCAGCTGCTCACCGCTTTTTTTGAAACCCTGCTGGGATCGGAAACCCGGAGCCGTCTTCATCTTTACCTGATTCAGGAGGCGGTTTCCGGTAATACAGTATTAAAAGAAAGATTCCGGAAAACCTATGCCCGGTGGTTTTCCCTGGTGGAAAAGGCTTATTCCCGGATGTCCGGTTCCCGGAAGGAACTTGCTGCCGAATCCGAATTTATCGTGGCCCTGGCAGACGGCCTGATTCTTCAGACTCTGCTGGAAACAGACATGCCCCCCCTTGATAAAATTGTCAGTCTTGTGCGGAAAATATTATAATCTTAAGCTCTGCACTGTTTCCTTACACAGAAAATCCCCCCCGGGGGCAAATACTGCTGACTTAAAAAACCGGAGTGCTGAACTTACAGTTTAGCACGTTTTTTTCTAAATTTCCTTACACAGAAAATCCCCCCGGGGGCAAATACTGCTGACTTAAAAAAACCGGAGTGCTGAACTTACAGTTTGGCACGTTTTTTTCTAAATTTCCTTACACAGAAAATCCCCCGGGGGCAAATACTGCTGACTTAAAAAACCGGAGTGCTGAACTTACAGTTTGGCACGTTTTTTTCTAAATTTCCTTACACAGAAAATCCCCCCCGGGTCAAATACTGCTGACTTAAAAAACCGGAGTGCTGAACTTACAGTTTGGCACGTTTTTTTCTAAATTTCCTTACACAGAAAATCCCCCCGGGGGCAAATACTGCTGACTTAAAAAAAACGGAGTGCTGAACTTACAGTTTAGCACGTTTTTTTCTAAATAATTTCAGCATGTCAAACTGTAGGTTTGAGACTCCGCTTTTTTTCCCGAATTGCTTCTGTATGTCAAACCTGCCGGATTGACAGTCTGTAAATTGATCGGATCGGACAGGTCTCAGATCACCGCTGCTTTTTCTGCCAGTAAACAGAAACAGTCGGAGGCCAGTGTCTGTTTCCAGTCTGCGGGGAATTCTTCGGGAGACAGAATATCCGGAAGGGTTTCAAATAATCCTGCGATATGCGCATCCCGGACTGTCAGCGACAGCATTTTATCAATATGCGGGGGCCGGATTTTCCCTCCCGCAATGATTTCCGCCGGGCCTGCCGGTATAAATCCGCTGTTTCCGCTCCGACTCATTCCTGCAAGCATTCCGGAAAGATATAAATCGGTCGGCACCTTTGAAAGCAAAGGAATCACATCATGATACCCCCCTGTTTTTTTTATTGCCCGCAGCAGCCCCTGCTGCATTGCCGGTAAATATGCAGCCTGAAAATAACCGCCGATGCAGGCAATCCCTCTGGCAAAAGAAATCAGCAGAAAGCAGGTAAAAAGAGAGGGCAGTAATCGTTTTGTCCGGATTCCTTCAAGCAGGGACAGGGGGGAATAAGGGAAAGTCCGTATCTTCCCCTGATCATCTTTACCCCGAAGGTTCTGATATTTCCCATCATCTTCCGGAAAAAGCGGGATTTTTCTGCCTTTTTTATCAGTTCCCCAGAAAAAAACGGTTCCGGACTGTTTCGGATGCCCCTGATTTGAAAGTGGTGCGGATATCTGCTGCAAAAGTTCTTTTCTTTTCCAGCAGCCTTTTATGCCTTCCAGTTCTCCGAGCACATTTTCCCTGAGTTTCGGGGCAAACATCACATTATATGCCAGACTTTGCGGATTTTTCAGATCATATTCCAAAAGCCGGCCCGCGATATTTTCAATTTCAAAATAGGCCAGTTCCGGCACTTTCAGGGGTTCTGCAAAAAATTCTTTCCACATTGCCCTGTTGACAAGAGAAGACTGCCGGGAATAAGAGGGTTGCATCAGCACCGCTTCCGTGCAGTAATTTTTCTGAAGTATTTCATTTACAGCCCCGACCGTTTTTGGCGGAATCATTTTCTGATGCAGCATTTTCCCAAGCATTTTTTGGGCCCTTTGTATCATGGGCAGATCAAAAGGTTTGGCCCCCCCCGCAATACATCTTTTGCAGCGGTTCGGGAACAGGGGCAGCCGGACAGGCATATGTTTTATATCTTCGGTATGGTATATCAGCAGGCCGCGCGGGTAGGTCAGGTTGTTCAAAGGGATATTTCCGAATGAAAAAACCGGAACCGTTCCGGCAGAACCGGACGGATCGGCAAAGGAGGGAAGGGAAAGCATCAGTATGCTTTGGAAGGACTGGGAAAAATATTCCACCCCAAGATGATTGGATGTGAGAATAAAAGGGCTGTGACGAAGATCCTGCACAATTTTTCCCGCGGCAGATTTTCCCCAAAGAGATGCGGCCTCTTCCTGCACGACCGTGTAAAAATCTGCTGCACAGGGAAAAGACACCTCTGCCCGCACTCTCAGTTTTATAAGGTAATCGCGAAGAGACAGTTCACCGTACTGCCTGATTACGCTGTTTATAACAGGGATTTTCCGGCAGGCCCTGTCAAGCTGCTGCTGTGCAAATGTCATCAGATATTCCCGTCCGGTAAAATGAGTGATTTTTCGGATATCGACTCAGAACTCCTGCGCCTGAATCCGGGATTCTGTTTTTTCCAATACAATATCAAACTCCCGGTTATCTGCAAAATCATAGAGAAATTTCATGGAATCACCCGGATGAAGCGGTATTTCCCGGATGCGGACTTCATCTGTCCAGGGAGGTCCGATATTCATTTCCGGATGATGCACATTTACAGAAAGACCGGAGGAATCCTCGTATGTAAAACAGCAGATATGGTCTTTGTCCAAAGCAAAGGCCTCCCTGACGGCCTCTCCCAGTTCTTCCAGTTTTGCCTGATCCCCTATGACAATACAGCGCGGGCTTTCTTCTCTTCCGTCGGCCGGAGATACACGGAAAGTACAGATTTTATCCGCAGACCGGATGTCCTCTTTTATTTCACCTGTATTTTCCGCTGCCGCAGAAAGATCCGGACAAAGCTGCGCCAGGAGATCCCCTGCATGCAGGGAGCAGTAATGATCGGTCGCAGCATCCGCGCATTCATCGGAAGGATAAAAGCATTCATAGTCAAAATATTTCATCAGACTGCCGAAATGAAATTCAATGAGACATGCTTCTTTCCCGCTGATTCTCTCCCGCCAGCGTCCGGCATTGACCGCAGAGGGTTTCACAAACCTGCGGCCGGAAAAATTATTGCCTTTCCAGAGTTTGCCGCATACGGTGGGGATGCGCATGGATTCGGAAAAAGAGATCTGCAGAAAATCACAGATTTCCCGCAGTTCTTTTTCCGGATTTGCTGTCAGATCCTCAAATTTTATAATTTTATATACTTCCGGGCCGAAACGGTTTGCATTTCTGCGCGCAAATTCCATCCCCAGTCCGCAGCGTTCAATCATCTGCTGCATAAGTCTGGCCGGGGAATCATTAAAGCGGTAATACAGTTTGTTCCATCCGGATTTCAGAGATGCCCAGTTGTCACGGGGATCGCGGATGACATGAATAAATTTTGCTTTGGGGAACCATTCACGGATCCGGGCCGCATATATTTCCGAAGAGGTTGTTTTTTCCACCCAGCGGACAGCTTTTTCCGAACCTGTAAAATGCTTCCGGTAGGCACGCATAAGACTGATGAGCATATCCCGCGGTTTTTTATCGCTTTTTGCTGCAAAGGCCCGGATGTCCCCGCGCATCTCATTCAGGGGAAAATGCAGATCCTTCCGATCCTTTTCGGAAAGATTAAAAAGTTCGATTTCCAGTTTATTGGCCACAAAAACCGCCATCCGTTCTGTTTTCTGCTGATCCGTATAGTCTGCGGTGTCAAAAGCCGGATAATATCCGTAAAAAAAAGCGGAATCAACCGGGAAAGTAAGTAATTCCGGATGATTATCCAGCAGACACAGCAGCAGGGTGGTGCCGCTTTTTCTGTGTCCGCAGATAAAAGTGGCATGTTCTGTATATTTTTCCACCATATCCCTCACTTCCCTGCCATTTTTTGCAGTTAAAATTTTTGATGAACCGGTAAAAAGTCATTTTCCGGAATTCAGTCTTAGTAAAATCAGTATGTTAAATTACTGAAATCCCCGTATTTCGGACTTTTTACATATTCATCAAATTTTTGGTATAGTGTTTAACCTAAATTGAGCGGTTTTTTTCAGATAAACCGGCTGAATGTCTGATAACCGGAACTTTGCCTGTTTTGCGCTTTTCACCCGGCGGGTGAAGAGCCGGAAACCGCTGAACCCCTGATATTTCCGGTCGGAAATCATTTTCAGGTCTGAGAACCGCTCAGTTTAGGTTTAAGAAAAGAGATTTGGGATTCTCTGCAGGTTGGGGTTCGTTTATCACCCCAGGCCACCCCAAAACAATTATCCTGTAATGTAACATACCCTTTGAGAAAATTGTTTCATGCTGATTATATTCGGTATTTTATTCAGAGAAACCCGGAGTGCGAAAGTTGGGCGGAGCGGTCTTTCGCACTCCTTTCTCAAAGACAATGTTGATGAATCGGTAAAAAGTCCAAATTTCAAAAATTGCTATTAATAAAATCAGAGTGTTAATATGCATCAAAACCTGATTTTCGGACTTTTTACGAGACCATCAATGTTACATTACACAATTATCTTAAACACTATATAGTTTTTAAGATAATCTTTGGAACCTTGATATTAAAGGGTTCTGTTTTGGATAACAAGTGTGTAAATGTATAACTATTTGAAATACTGAATTATATATTTATAAAAAACACAAATAGAATCTTACTGCTCAACTATTTGAATTCAATGATAATTTATGTTGATTTCAGACAATCATTATCTTAAAGTCTATAGTACAACCACTTTGAAAGTTCGTCACCCTCTGCAGGCAATATTTTTGACTTGAAAATTTTTTCATTCCCCCGGCGGGCAGTGCAGATCACTTAAGGTCGGAGGAGTGTCAGGCTTACAGTTTGACATACTGAAATTATTTTAAAAAAAAATGTGCTAAACTGTAAGTTCAGCACTCCGGCTGAAATTATTTAAAAAAAATGTGCTAAACTGTAAGTTCAGCACTCCGCCTGAAATTATTTAAAAAAAAACGTGCTAAACTGTAAGTTCAGCACTCCGGCTGAAATTATTTAAAAATAAATGTGCTAAACGGTAAGAGAT
>JAABRU010000276.1 GCA_011390755.1 Desulfobacteraceae bacterium
ACATTAAATTTGATGATGCGATTTGCAAATTATTTTCAGCTATTTTTCAAAAATATATAATTATTTCATACATTAAAAAGTTTATGCGCAAGCTCTATATTATATTACAATCATAACCCACCACCTCCTTATCGTGTAGCCCTTTTGTAACAGGTGTAACAGGGCTAACGAAAAGTTCAGGTGATGCCAAAGGCAATAAACCGTGAACTTCAAAAAAAATATTAAATTCAAACAACATAAATCTTCAATAAAATGGCGCCGCCTTTGGCAGTCACCTGGAACGCCATGATATGGTTCTATTTCAGCAAGTTTTCAAATTCTGTGCAGAAATATCCAAAAGATTTTTTAAAACAAAATATACCAGAACAAATACCAGCTACCAAGGCAATACTCATTATTATCCCACCTAAAATTGAAGACTTTGAAATTGATGGAATAAATAATACAGGTGATGCTATTAATACAAAGACAATTTTAACCACTACAACTGCAATGACAAATGAAATAGAACCGATAAATATTTTCATTAATTTGTCTTTATTTTCATTCATTCAAAACCATATCCAGTGATTATCAGGTCATTTTTCCCTGATAACAGTCCAAAACACCACTTATCATGGAAAATTTTCCATGATAACAGCCCGAAACACCACTTATCATGGAAAAATTTCCATGATAATAGCCCAAAACACCCATTATCATGGAAATTTTGTCTTGACAAGTATTCCCGTTTTCAATATTAAATCCTACCTGATTCAATACATAAATATCAATTATTCTTTCGGTTGGATTATGTCAAGAGCGAAAGATAAAAAAATTCCGGACCAGGTCCGTGAAGTGATGCGGCTTCACCATTACTCCATCCATACAGAACGGTCTTACTGTGACTGGATTAAGAGATTTATTCAGTTTCACAAAATGAAATCCCGTGATGATCCGGAAAACGGGGAAATCAGAATAGAACAGTTTCTGACGCATCCTGCCGTGAATCTTCATGTTTCTCCTT
>JAABRU010000277.1 GCA_011390755.1 Desulfobacteraceae bacterium
GGGGTTGCACAGCTGGTGTCGAAACTGCTGTACGGAAGCGGACTGCGGATTACGGAAGCCATCCGGTTAAGGGTGCAGGATATTGATTTTAATCTAAAATCGCTTACAGTGCGCTCAGGAAAAGGTGACAGGGATCGTACCACCACTTTTCCGGCTTCGGTCATTCCTCTGCTGAGAGAGCATCTTGCAGGAGTTAAAATTCTTCATAATCAGGATCTTTCGCAGGGATACGGTTCGGTATGGCTGCCCAATGCATTGGAAAGAAAATACAAAAACACGGACAAAAAATGGCAGTGGCAGTATGTGTTTCCCTCCGGCAGCCTGTCAAAGGATCCGAGAAGCGGGATAACAAGGCGGCATCATATTGATCCTTCCATGATCAGCAAAGCCATAAAAGTTGCTGTGCGCAAAGCCGGACTGAACAAACGCATCTCACCCCATACCTTCCGCCACAGTTTTGCCCCCCATCTCCTGCAAAGGGGAACCGACATACGGACAATTCAGGCTCTGCTCGGCCATAAGGATGTCTCCACCACCATGATTTATACCCATGTCCTTCAGCAGGGCGGGTACGGGGTGAAAAGTCCCCTGGATGATCTCGGGGTTGGGGTATAAGTCCGGTATAAAACGGTATTCACGGTGAAACTGACCATATCAGGGATATCCGGATAAATAATCTGCCCGTCCGCAGGCAAGGACACGGAGTCTCGGACTGTCCGGTATGTATGACATACAATCTGCCCGTCCGCAGGCAGGGACACAGGGTTTGCCCCTGCATATTCCGGACAAAAAACGGGGGTTTATTTTTGGGGGAATCCCTGAACCGGAGCAATGCGTGAAAAAATGAACTTCCCGGAAAAAATATCTGTCATCATTCCCACATTCAACCGCTGTGCCATGCTCGGAAAAGCCGTGGATTCTGTGCTGCATCAGGATTATCCGGATACCGAGATCATTGTGGTGGATGACGGTTCCACAGATGCAACCCGGGAAATGCTGCACTCCTACGGAAAGCGGATCCGAATCATCCGGCAGGAAAACCGGGGGGTCAGCGCGGCCAGGAACCGGGGAATTGCGGCCGCAGAAGGGGAACTGATAGCTTTTCTGGACTCGGATGATCTCTGGCTGCCGGGAAAACTGAAAAGTCAGGCAGCTTTTTTTGCCGACAGGCCCGGGGCCATGATCTGCCAGACCGAAGAAATATGGATACGCAAAGGGGTCCGGGTCAATCCCAAAAAAAAACACCGGAAACGATCCGGCATGATCTTTGAGCCTTCCCTGCATCTGTGCCTGGTCAGCCCTTCCGCTGTGATGATGCGGCGGAAACTGTTTGCAGAAGTCGGACTGTTTGATGAAAATCTGCCGGCCTGCGAGGATTATGATCTCTGGCTGCGCGTCAGTCTGCGTTATCCCGTCTTTCTGATGGATACCCCCCTTATTGTCAAACAGGGGGGGCATGAAGACCAGCTTTCGGCCTGCCCGGGGCTGGACCGTTACCGTATTGCCTCTTTACAGAAACTGCTGGACAAAGAAAAACTTGAAGCGAAACAGCGCAGGGCGGTACTCCGGGTGCTGGCAGAAAAATGCCGCATTTATGCCGGCGGCTGCCTGAAAAGAAAAAAAACAGAAGAGGCACGCTATTACCGGGAAATCGGACATGCCGCAGCAGAGAAAGAGGCATCTGTTTCATGAAAAATCTTGAATTTTGCTCTAATGAATAATATGAAGAGGGGTTCATGTCAATGTCATTAATGTAAGCAGAAAATTCCCCTCCCCCGGCGGGAGGGGAGTCTTACGTCAATGACATTGGGGTTCATGTTATGAAAGACCAGTAAAGGAGACATTTTCGCAATGAATGATACACACGGGCCGCCCCCCCGGGGCGGCTCTCTTTCGGATCTGCTGACAGACCCGGAACGGGGGGAACTGCTTAAAGATATATCCAAAAACCTGCCGGACATTACATTAAACGAACGCCAGTTATGTGATCTGGAACTGCTGGCAACCGGTGCTTTCTCTCCCTTAAAAGGCTTTATGAACCGTTCTGATTATGAATCGGTTCTGGATCGTATGCGTCTGCAAAACGGAATGCTCTGGCCCCTGCCGATCTGCCTGGATATTTCCGAAATACGGGCGGCCGGCCTGGAAGCGGGTCAGTCTGTTGCCCTGCGGGACGGGGAAGGATTTCTGCTGGGGGTGATGCATGTGGAGGATATCTGGAAAGCGGAACGGGACAAAGAAGCCCTGTGCATATACGGAACCGATGATCCGGACCATCCGGGGGTGGCATATCTGCGCCGGAAATCCGGGAAATATTATACCGGGGGCAGTCTGGAAATTATCAGTCTGCCCCTGCGGTATGATTTTCAGCAGCTGCGGCTGACACCTGCCGAAGTGCGCAGCACCTTTAAAAAACTGGGATGGGAAAAAATCGCCGGATTTCATACCCGCACCCCCATTCACCGCCCCCAGTTTGAACTCACCCTGCGGGCCATGCGCCGGGCCGGGGCAAATCTGCTGCTGCTTCCTTCTGTAGGTATCACGCAGGCAGGAGATTTTGATCATTATACCCGCATCCGCTGCTACCGGGAAATCTGCCGCCGCTACCCCCCGGATTCCCATCTGCTGAATCTGCTGCCCCTGGCCAACCGCATGGCCGGTCCCAAAGAGGCCATCCTGCATGCAATAATTGCCGTAAATTACGGATGCACCCATTTTATTGTGGGACACGGACATGCCTCCCCGGACAGGGAGGAGGGAAAGGTGCCTTTTTATCCGCCCGGAGATGCCCGGAAACTGACTTTGGAATACCGGGAAGAAATCGGCTGCGAAATCCTGAGCTGTGCGGAAATGATTTATCTGCCTTTTGAAGATGAATACCGTTTCGCCGACCAGATTCCCGAAGGCAGCCAGAGCATATCTTTTTCGGGTTCCCACATCTGGAACCGTATCCGCACAGGGCGCAGGGTGCCGGAATGGGCCACTTTTCCCGAAGTGCTTGCGGAACTGGAAAAATCCTATCCCCCGCCCCGCCGCCAGGGACTGACCGTATTTTTTACCGGACTGTCGGGTGCGGGAAAATCCACACTGGCCAAAATTCTCTATTCCCGTTTTCTGGAAATGGGAGAGCGGCCGGTAACGCTGCTCGACGGCGATATTGTGCGGCAGAATCTGTCCAGAGAACTGAATTTTTCCAAAGAACACCGGGATATCAATGTGCGACGTATCGGATTTGTGGCCGGAGAAATTACCAAAAACCGCGGCATTGCCATCTGCGCGCCCATTGCCCCCTATGAAAGAGATCCATTGCCATCTGCGCGCCCATTGCCCCCTATGAAAGCACACGCCTGGAAATCCGCAGAAATATTGAGGCATACGGCGGTTTTGTGGAAGTTCATATCGCCACCCCCATTGAAGAATGTGAAAAAAGGGACCGCAAAGGCATGTATGCCAAAGCCCGGGCCGGTATGATCAAAGGTTTTACCGGTGTGGATGACCCCTACGAGATTCCGGAAAATCCCGAACTGCGGATTGACACTTCCCACATGAACCCCAATGAGGCTGTGAAAGAGGTGCTTTTATTTCTGGGAGAAAAAGGGTATATTTAAATAATCCTGAAAGGAAAAGGGAAGATATTTTGAGCTTTCTTGCACAAATCAATTCCCCGGCGGATCTGAAACAGCTCAAAAGATCCGAACTGGCAAAGCTGGCCGCAGAACTGCGGAACAGAATTGTAGAGGTGGTTTCCAAAAACGGCGGGCATCTGGCCTCCAGTCTCGGAGCAGTGGAACTGACCATTGCCCTGCATTATGTGTTTGACACTCCGGCGGATAAAATTGTCTGGGATGTGGGACATCAGAGTTATGCACACAAACTGCTGACCGGGCGCAGGGATCAGTTTCATACCCTGCGGAAATTTGAGGGGATCAGCGGTTTTACCCGGATGAGTGAAAGCCCCCATGATGCCTTTACCACCGGACACAGCAGCACTTCCATCTCTGCCGGACTGGGCATGGCATGCGGAAAACGTCTGAAAAAAGACAGCGGCAAGGTGCTGGCCGTCATCGGAGACGGTTCCATGACCGCGGGAATTGCCTATGAGGGACTCAATCAGGCAGGGGCCCTGCATAAAGATGAAAATCTGATTGTCATTCTCAATGACAATGATATGTCCATATCCCCCAATGTGGGTTCGCTGTCCTCTTTTCTCAGCCGCACCCTTTCCGGCAAATATCTTCAGGGATTCCGGAAAGAATTCGGGGAATTTCTCCGCTCTTTACCCGGAATCGGAGATGATATGTACCATCTGGCCAAGCGTTCGGAAGAATCCTTTAAAACCTTTGTGACCCCCGGAATGCTGTTTGAGGCATTTAATCTTGACTATTTCGGCCCCATCAACGGGCACCGCCTGAACCATCTGATAGACATTCTGATCAATATCCGGGAGCTCCGGGAGCCTGTGCTGCTGCATGTGAGCACCCAAAAAGGCAAAGGCTACGAACCCGCGGAAAAAAATCCGGTCTATTTTCACGGGGTGGGCTGCTTTGAGGTAAAAACCGGCACCTGTATCCGGAAAGGGGCATCGGTTCCCACCTATACAAAGGTTTTCGGAGACACCCTGCTGGAACTGGCCGGGGAAAATGAAAAAATTGTTGCCGTTACCGCGGCCATGCCCGAAGGAACCGGACTGGCAAAATTTGCCGGAATCTACCCGGAACGTTTTTTTGATGTGGGCATTGCCGAACAGCACGGTGTGACCTTTGCGGCCGGTCTGGCGGCCGAGGGTTTCCGTCCTGTGGTGGCCATATATTCCACTTTTCTCCAGCGGGCCTATGACCAGATTCTGCATGATATCTGCATAGAAAAACTGCCGGTGATTTTTGCCCTGGATCGGGGCGGCATTGTGGGGGAAGACGGTTCCACCCATCACGGCCTCTTTGATCTTACCTATCTCCGCAGCCTTCCCAATATGGTTGTCATGGCCCCCAAAGATGAAGCGGAACTCCGGCAGATGATGCGCACCGCCCTGGCACACAAGGGGCCCATTGCCTTCCGATATCCCAGAGGCATCGGGGAGGGGGTCTCTTTGGAAACAGAAACCGGAAACCTTGCCATCGGAAAGGCTGAAATTCTTGCGGAAGGGGAGGATTTGCTGATTTTGGCCATCGGCAGTTCGGTGGGACAGTCCCGCAAAGCAGTGTCCGAACTGGCCGCCTCCGGTATCCGCAGCACACTTGTAAACTGCCGCTTTGTCAAACCTTTGGATACCGGACTCATCTGCCCCCTGGTCCGCCGTATCCCCCGCGTCATTAGCGTGGAGGAAAATGTCCGCCAGGGCGGATTCGGCAGTGCCGTACTGGAAAGCCTCAGCGATGCGGATATCAGCGGTTTCCGGCTGCGCCGCATAGGAATCCGGGATACCTTTGTGGAACACGGTCCCCAGCATATCCTCCGGGCCAAATACGGTGTGGACGCGGCGGCAATTGTGAAAACCGCACGGGAACTCTGCACAGCGGAAGCGGCCGCATGAACACCGCCGTCCGATTGTCTCCGGCTGCACAGGGCAGAAAAAAAACAGATTGGAAAAAATAAAAACAAAAAAAATCAGACTGGACCGCTACCTGGTGGAAAAGGGTCTGGTGCAGAGCCGGGAACGTGCCCGCGCCCTGATTATGGCCGCAAAAGTGCTGGTGGATGATGTTCCCGTGGACAAGGCCGGTACAAAAATATCCCCGGAGTCCTCTGTCAGTCTCCGGGGAGAGGATATGCCCTATGTCAGCCGCGGGGGACTGAAGCTGGAAGCGGCTCTGAAAGAACTTTCCCTTTCTGTCAGCGGTCTGACCTGCCTGGACATCGGGGCATCCACAGGCGGATTTACCGACTGCCTGCTGCAGCACGGTGCGGCAAGGGTTTATGCCGTGGATGTGGGATACGGGCAGCTTGCCTGGAAACTGCGGCAGGATCCCCGGGTCATCCCCATGGAACGCTGCAATATCCGGTATCTGGAAAAGGAAAAAATACCCGAAGAGACGGATCTGATTACTGCGGATACCTCCTTTATTTCTTTAAAAATTATTGTTCCCGCGGCCCTTCGCTTTCTCAAAAGGCAGGGACGGATACTGGCCCTTATCAAACCGCAGTTTGAAGTGGGAAAGGGAAAAGTGGGAAAAGGCGGTGTGGTGCGGGATTCGGCACTGCACCGGGAGATTATTTCCGATCTGCAGGCCTTTTTCCGCACACTGCATCTGCACACAGAAGGCATCATTCCCTCTCCCCTGCCGGGGCCGAAGGGAAACCGGGAGTTTCTGATTTCTTTGAAATTCAGGGAGAAAACACCGCACTGCCCCGCGTCTGTGCAGGTAATCTAGTGCATTGTCAACATTTAAATGACGGGTATGTAACATATTGAATTTTTTTGTAGGGTGGGCAAAAGCGCAGCGCTGCCCACCGATTCAGGTGGGCACGGAAAAACA
>JAABRU010000104.1 GCA_011390755.1 Desulfobacteraceae bacterium
CCGGAGCTGAGCCCCGGCCGGATCGGCTCGTCTGCCGCTGCAGAAATGCGGATATCTTTATTTTCAAAATACTCTCTCAGAAAAGAAAAATGGATATTCCACACATTGTCGCCTTTTCGCACAACATAAATGCCGTATACCTCAGGTGCCTCTTCCGGCAGCAGGGTTTCCATGAGACCGCCTTCCAGGTCATCCCGGCGGATGCGCAGCAGCGCCAGCTCATCCTGCAGTTTTTCCCGTATTGTGCCCTCATCCTCTTCCGGCAGACCGTCCAGTCTGGCAATGAGTTTTGCCAGATTGCGATACAGGGCAATACGGGTGTTTAGTTCTCTGAGCCGGGCTTTTTCCCGCAGCAGTTCCGGCAGTTTTTCATCCGGCAGGGTTCCGGCTTCTGCGTTCAGGGTTTCCTGATGTTCCTGAAAACGTTTTTCATATTTATCCAGTTCTTCCCATAAATGCTGCCGTTCTTCTTCCCGGATTTCCGCGGAAAGGGGAATTTTCAGTCGTCGGGCCAGTTCCCTTTCAACAGCGATTTGTTTTTGCCGCAGTTTTTCAATTTCATTCCGGATTTCACCGCGCATATCTTCGGAAGCCAGAATCTTCCGCAGGGTATCAATGTCCCGGAGCACTTCATGATAATTCTGAAAATCCCCGGCAATGCGTCCCAGTTCTTCATATTCCTGCATATTTTCATGCAGGATTTCCTTTTTCTCCTCTCCGGAGGGCTGCATCAGTTTTCTTTCTGTTTCACGAAACCGTTCCTCACTGTCCCGCAGTTTCTCATACAGATGTTCCAGTCTTTCTTTCCGGGAACGCAGCAGGACAGGGCTGTTCAGTTCCTCTTCTGTGATATTTCCTTTTTTCAGTCGGATTTTATCCAGAATTTCTTTCATGGGAACTTTGTTTTCGCCGATATGCAGTGTCTCGTCTTCCCGGACGATCATGTCCACCCCTTTATCCAGACCGTATTCGGCTTTTCTCCGTTCCATGAGTTCCTGAAAATCTTCATTATCACTGCCAAAGCGGATAATATTCTGTTCCGGCGGGGGCAAAGAGGATGCTGTCTGCAGGGGCGGAACATTTTCTGCCGGGGATTCGGGAAGCGCGGGATCCGGAGACTGCGGCGCGGATTTCCGGAAAAACCATATCCCGGCCAGAATGATAAAAATCACTGCAACAGCGATCAGGGTACCGCGAATCATGATCTGTGTGCCGTTATTTTTTCTGCGCATAAATCCTCCTGTGTGTTTCCGCTTCCCTTTTCCTACGGCCTGCGGAGAATCCGGCTTTCTTTGGGCATCATGTCCGCATCGCCTTCAATACGGATTGATATTTCCCGGCGCATTTCCAAATCCAGTATTTCTTTGCGTTTGTTGTTCAGCAGATAGTCTGCCACATTGGCCGGAACCACCCCTGTAATTTCGGTAATTCCGTCTTTGAGGGTTTCCAGCTGCAGTTTCCGCAGCAGGCCCAGTGCCTGGGTTTCCGCAGAAGGCAGCATCCCTTTTCCCCGGCAGTGTCTGCAGGGCAGGTAGGAGCCGAATTCAATGGAAGGCCGTATCCGCTGACGGGACAGTTCCAGCAGGCCGAATTTGGAGATGCGCCCGATTTTTGTCCGGGCCTTGTCCTCCTTCATATGATTTTTCAGGGCCTTTTCCACTTCCAGGCGGTGTTTGCTTTCCCGCATATCAATAAAATCAACCACAATCAGCCCGCCCATATCACGCAGCCGCAGCTGCCGGGCGATTTCTTCCGCAGCATCCAGATTGGTGGCAAGGGCTGTCTGTTCAATGGATTTTTTATGGATACCTTTGCCGGAGTTGACATCAATGGCCACCAGGGCTTCGGTCTGCTCAATCACAACCGATCCGCCGGATTTGAGTTCCACCCGGCTTTCAAAAATTCTGGAAATCTGATCTTCCAGATTGAAGCGGGAAAAAATCGGCCCGGGGCTTTGGTGAAGTTTTACAATGCGGGTATGTTTTGGAGAAATAATATTGATAAAATCACGCACTTCATGATGAACCGCTTCGTCGTCAATTACAATTTCATCCACTTCGGGGGTCAGATAATCCCGGATGGAGCGCAGTACGAGATTCCGCTCTTTATACAGAAGGGAGGGCGCGTCTTCCCCGATTCCTTTTTTGCTGATGTTTTTCCACAGACGCAAGAGATAGCGCAAATCTTTGGCCAGATCGGTTTTGGTGCAGTTGGCCCCGGCCGTCCGGACAATCAGACCAAAGCCCTGGGGCAGTTTCATCTTTTCCACCAGCCCTTTGAGGCGCAGCCGTTCTTCCTCTTTTTCAATTTTGCGGGAAACACCGATATTGTCCGTACCCGGCATCAGCACGATATATCGCCCCGGCAGGGAAATATATGTGCTGAGCATGGCCCCTTTTTTCATAACCGGGTCTTTGCTCACCTGCACCAGCAGTTCCTGCCCCCGTTTTACAATATTTTTAATGGACTGATCCCCCGAAGGGGTGTCCAGAAAATAATCCGGGTGAATTTCCTGTTTCTGTAAAAAACCGTGGCGTTCGGCCCCGTAATCC
The DNA here is from genome assembly GCA_011390755.1 of Desulfobacteraceae bacterium. Taxonomy (GTDB): domain Bacteria; phylum Desulfobacterota; class Desulfobacteria; order Desulfobacterales; family Desulfococcaceae; genus JAABRU01. The sequence goes on from JAABRU010000104.1 coordinate 2,553, forward strand.
ACAAAAACCGATTGCAGACCGGGTTCCACCCGGGTAATGATTCCTTTGTAGATATTCCCGTGGGTAATTTCCTTGGCAGCATTCTCAATATGGAATTCTTCCAATTTCCCCTCGGTCACCTTGGCAATTCTGCATTCTTCCGGATCAATCGCGTTGATAAATATTTTGCTGCTCATATATGAATTGTACTTTTCCTTATGTAAAAAACAGTATTGTATTCCATCGTCTTTCCGATAATTCATTTTGGCAGGGCAGTGCCCGCAGACTGCCCGGAGGCGGCAGAAAGGAGACAGTGCTCAAAAAAAGCCTCCGACCGGCAGGAGAGCGGGAATCATTATCCGAAAAACGATAACATGTAAAATTATAAGAGAATATGCAATTGTCTGCAACAAGTCAAATGATTTTTGTATGCTTTGCAGGCAATTCAGAAAAAATCCCTGTATTATTTATATGGAAACGATGAATGCCCAATGCTGAATACTGAATAATTTCAGCATATAACAGTTCTTTGTTTTCATATTCCGCTGTGACTGCGCGGATATGGCCGCTTATATAAATTCTCTGAAAAAATATTTCCCGGCCGCAGGTTTTCACCGGACACCCCTGCAGGCTGTTCAGAAAGTATATCCCAGGGCAAAATGCAGTTTTCCGCTGTCTTCGTCCGCTTCTTTGTCCAGTTTCCATCCGTACATAAAACCGATGGGCCCGATGGGGGTGATATAACGGATTCCCAGACCGGCGGAGGAACGGAAATCATCTTCCGCCCTGTCCGTATAGTAGTTTTTGATATTCCCGATGTCGTAAAATGCCGCCAGCTCAAAATTCATTCCCAAATCATAGCGGGCCTCCAGACTGCCCAGGATTTCTGTCCGCCCCCCCAGGGGATCGCCGACAGAATCATAACGCAGACGGTTTTCATCAAAACCCCGCACATCCGGGGTGCCGCCCAGATAAAACAGGTGATCATCAGACACCCGATCTGCCGAACCGTAGAGGTCTATATAACCGTATCTCCCCCGCAGGGCAAAAGTAATCCGTCTGAGGGGGGTATAAAAATAACGGAGCTCAAAACGGTATTTCAGAAAATCATCCTGCCCGCTGTCCAGCCCCCTGGAAATATCCAGGGACGCGGAAGAATAGAAACCCTTTGTGGGGCGTACATAAGAATCGGTGGAATTGTAAATGAGCGAAGGCGTGCCGACCAGTACGCCACGGGGTTCATACAAATCCTCGTCTCCCGGGGGCAGGGGGTTTTCACCGCGCATATACTGTTCCCGGTATTCATAGCCAAATTGAAGGTTTGCACGGAAATATTTCCAAAACCCGCGGCTGAACCCCACAGAGACCCCGTAAGACCGGATACCGTAATTTTTATTTTTTTCTTCTGTTTCTTCGCCAAAAAGATTGAGAGTGGATGAAATCCGGGTTCCCATAAAACGGGGTTCGGTGATATTCATCTCGCCCCGGTAACCGATCTGACTGAATTCCGCCCCCACCCAGGCATCTTTGTTCCGGCCCAGTAAATTCCGATCCCCGGCCCTGCTGTGGATAAAGAAATCCCGGATGGTGTCATAACCGCCTCCAATCTGAAAATAATAGGGTTTTTTCTCTTCCACGGAAACCAGCATATCCACCTCCCCTGCTTTCTGTTTCAGACCGAGCAGGTTGAACTGCGCGGAATTCAGGGCGGCAATATTGCGGATATTGCGGTGGCTTTCCAGCATTCTTTTTAAAGAAAAGGGTTCGCCTTCCCGGACTTCCAGTTCATTGAGAAGAACCGGCAGTTCTGTACGGAAGTTGCCGCTGAACCAGATCTGCCCCATTTTTACAAAAGGGCCTTTGTCAACGGCATAATGCAGGGATGCTTTGCGCCGGTCCTTACTGAATTTTACCGTTCCCTTCACCTGCACATGGGGATAGCCTTTTTCCGAAATCATTTCGGAAATGCTGTTTTCATCGCTTTTGATCATGTATTCCCGGAAAGGTTCGCCGGTTTTCAGGGCAATGCGCGCAAGAATATCTTCCCGGGTGATGCTTTCCCCAGCCCCGGCCTCTGCTTCCGAAGGGGATTTCCAGTCAGATTCAAGTCCGGAAATGCCTACTTCCGAAACCAGGGTACGCACGCCTTCGCTAATGCTGAGACTGATTTCCGCCAGTTTCCGCCCTTTTTTCTCATCCGCCTGCCAGCGGATATGCTCTTCTATGCCGGTTTCCATGTATCCTTCTGTAAGATACAGACCTTTGACAGCTTTTTTATCCTCATCCAGCACTTCCGGAACAAATACCCCCGCGGAAATTATCCCGGGTGTACGGGTGAGAACCTGTTCTCTGATCTGCTCTGTTTCAATGGCTTCATTTCCTCTGAAAACAAGGGATTCGGTAATAAATCGGGGGCCTTCTTCAATTCGGATGCGGATCTTCCGGACAGACGGAACTTTCTGCCCCTCCTCTCCGGCTTCTTCCGGATAGACCCGTACATCCCTGTATCCGGCGCTGCGGTACCGCTTTCGGATATTCCGGATGCTTCTGCGCAGCCCCAGGTCCCCCCTGTTTCCTTTTTCAAAAAGGACAAGGTCTTTTTTCAGCGTCATGTCCCAGAATTCTTTGTTACCTTCAAAGGAAATATCATAAAAAGGGCCTTCATCAATATGTATCCGCACCAGGGCCGTCCGCTTTTCCCTGTTTTTTTCCACTTCCGCCCGGACATCCGCATCCGCATATTTTTTCTTCCGGTAAAATGCAATCAGATTTTTCACATCCGCATCCGCGTCTTTTTGTATAAAACGGCGGATACCGCCGAAAAGCAGGGAAGACTGCCAGGATTTGATGCGCATTTTCAGGCGGGCAGTGGAAAAGGCATGGTTTCCCAGCAGTTCCACCTTTTCAATACGGAAATAATCTCCTTTTTCAATTTCCTCAAAGAGAATATAATTCCCGTCTTCCGGGTCTTTTTCCGCGCGGACGCTTACTTTGGGAGAAATATAACCTTCTTTGCCGTACAGATCGGAAATGGCCCCCTCCTGCGCGGCCAGTCTGCTTTCATCAAAGGTATCGCCGGTATAAATGCTCATGGCATTGAGAATCTCTTTTTCCAGCAGGGGAAATGCACCGCTGATTTTAATGTCTTTTACGCGCGGAAAAGGAGTGAGACGGAAAGTCAGAACAATCTCTTCCCCCCATGCCGGATCCGGTACATCAATTTCCCGGAATAATCCGGATGCCTTCAGTATGCGCAGGCTTTTTTTGAATTTTCTGTCGGAAAATGCTTCGCCCCCTTTCAGAAGAATCATTTCCCGGGCTGTTTTTTCCAGCCGGTCTGTGCCGCCGGGCATTTCCGGAATCCGAATATCAATTTTCCGGATAAGCGGCTGTAAATGAGGGGTTTTTAAAACTGCGTCCCCGGCCCGTACTGTTCCGGGACAAAGCAGGGGCAGGAAAAGGCCGAAACAAATCAGCCCTGAAAATGCCCGCACCATCAATGTATTCATTTTGCCGACAAAAACGTATGCAGTGTATTTCATTTTTTTTTGTTATGCCTTTCTTTCATAAGCCCGGATGATTCATAAATTTGAAAAAATCTCCGAAATCACAGTGCGTCAGACCAAAACCGAGCTGCAAAGCCGGTTTTCAGCATTTTCTTTATCTGCGGAGGGTTATCAGAATTAATGAATAATGCAGGATAAATATTCCAAAACGACACCCTGATGCCGTTTTGGAAACCTGGTATCTGTAATTTCAGGATCTTGAAGCTGATAAAATAAAAAGGTTCCCTTATTTACTGAGCAAAAGTATTGATTTTAACTATTTACATTTATTTGATTTTACCCGGGCAAATATCCGGAAGGCACCATTTTTGAGCAAATAACGGATACCGGTGCTTTTCTGCCGGAAAGGATTCAATAGCAGTTTTTTTATTATCTTGCAAAAGTTCTTTTAATACATATGATATATCATTTATCTGCATATCAAATCATCTTTCTTTTTGAAAGGGAATTGCCGGAAAATCTTTACCCTGCATTATTCACACATTTTAGTCTCTGGCAGATAATCTGCTGATTATTCTGCTTATACGAAAATACGGCTGCAACACTCAGTTTTTTGTGTCTTCCTGTATTTACTGTAAAAAACTGATTTGTAAATAATCCGGGTTACGGAACCGTAAAATATTATCATTTTCATTTGATTTTTATTTCCAAAAATTATATGATAATAAATTTATGGCACAAAGATTGCTTAGTGGAATGAAAAATGCAATTAAACAATAACCGGGGGATGGCACTGCTCATCACCCTTACGGTCATGACCCTGCTCATTGCCGGGGCACTGGAAATGAACCGCAGGGTGCGGACCGCTGTGGAAGCAACGGCCGCATCCAGGGACAGGCAGACCCTGACCCAGATGGCCTATGCGGGGGTGCATGTGGCCATGGCCATGCTGATCAAAGACAAAAAACAGTCTCCTGTTGACTCCATACAGGAGGACTGGGCCGATCCGGAAAAAATTGCCGAAGTGCTGCAGGAAATTCCCATGGACAAAGGGAGAATCACTTTTTCCATTACAGATGAAATGGGAAAAATTCAGGTCAATGCCCTGGTGGATTTCCCCAAAGGGCGGCATTTTAAAGAACCCCAGAAAATCATGTGGGATCGTTTTACGCGGAATCTGATAGAACAGAATGAGGATCTGGAGGATACGGAAACAGATGCCGCCACCATCGTCAATTCTGTCAAAGACTGGCTGGATTCGGAAGATGATGATGCCACCACTGGCCTCAGCGGTGCGGAAGCCGATTATTATGAAGGACTTGAACCGCCTTATGCACCTGCCAACGGGCCTTTCCGGCATATTGACGAGCTGATGCAGGTCAAAGGAATGATTCCGGCACTGTTCGGAGGAGCAAAACAGAAAGAAAATACAGATTTTCCTTCGGATTTTTTCGGGGGAATGCCGGATACGGGAAGTCTTGACAAGTATATGACGGTTTACGGCATGAGCAGATCCGCAGCAAAAGTCAATGACAGAACCTTTACTTTTGAAGGAAAAATCAATATAAACACAGCGGAACTGCCGGTGCTTCTGGCAATCATTCCTTCGGAAAATGCGGATTATGCCCGGGCGATTTATGATTACCGCAATGAAAAAGAAGACGGCGAATTTGTGAATACCAATCTGGCCAGTCCCGCATGGTATAAAAATGTGCCGGACATCCCCGGAGATCTGAATATTGATCCGAATCTGATTACCGTATCCAGTGATTATTTCCGCATCACTGCCACAGCCGGTCTGCATGATAAGGAAATGAAACTCAATGTGGTGGTTCACCGGGAACAGAACAAAAAAGGAAAATGGATATGCCGGGTTTTGAGCTGGCAGCCGGAATAAGGGATTTCCGGAGAAGAATACAATACAGGCACACAGCATGAGCAGAAAAATTCTCGGACTGGATATTCGGCAGGACAGTGTTTCGGCGGTTCTCATAAACAGCAGTTTACGGGAAAACCGGATCGAAGATACGGTATCCCTTCCCATGACAAAAGACGGAAGCGCAGAAGAAAGACTGAAACACGCGCTGACAGCACTGGCCGGGCGGATGCCTCTGTCCGCTTCGCAGTGTGTATCCGCATTTCCCCCGGAGATGGTATCTTACCGCAATATCCGGATTCCTTTTAAAGGAGATAAAAAAATCGGGCAGGTGCTTCCCTTTGAACTGGAACCCCTGCTTCCCTTTCCCGCGGATGAACTGATTACCGATTTTTATACCATCCGGCCCGCACCGGATCAGCCGGATCAGACCGATATTCTGGCAATGGCAGTGCGGAAAGAGGATTTGCAGCATTATCTGAATATCCTTTCATCCTTCGGACTGGACCCCAAAAGTGTAAGCCCGGGGGGGTATCCCACCGCTGCCTGCCTGAACAGCGCGGAAGAAATGCCGGAAGAATGGATGCTTTTGGATATACAGGAAAAACAGGCAAATTTTTTTCTGATATCCGGCGGAAAAATCCATCTTATGCGCTCATTTCCTCTTATTGCCCCGGCAGAAGAGCCGGATATGCACAGCAAAAACCTTTATGCAATGATGCAGCAGACCCTGCAGGCATCCGAAGAACTCTTTTCCCGCCCCTTTGCAGCGGATTTGCTGCTTCTCAGCGGGAAAATTGCTGCTGCCGCAGACACAGATATTGCCAAAAAACTGGAAGAGATGCTGGAAATTCGGGTAAAATATTCCGATATGCTGAAAACCTTTGAAAAACGTGTCCGCATTTCTCCGGATATTTCCTGGCAGAAAGGACAGATGGACAACGCGCTGGCCCTTGCCATATCGGAAGCGGAGGGAAAAAACGGCATCAATTTCCGCAAAGGCCCCTTTGCCACACGCAAAGACTGGGCCGCCCATAAAAAAAATCTCATCAGCACCGCCCTGTTTCTGACGGTAATTCTCCTGCTTCTGCTCTGCAATACCCTCATAGATTTTCATAACAGGCAAAAGCAGATTGACAAACTGGAACAGCAGATCCGGGCTGTTTTCACATCCGCATTTCCGGATGTGCAGCGCATCGTCAATCCCCTGCACCAGATGCAGGTGGCAATGGATGAACTTCGCAAAAACGCACCTGTCCCCGGAGAAGGTGTGAGCAGTCTCCGTATCATGGATCTGCTCAATGATATCAGCCAGCGGATTCCGGCAGAAATTGATGTGGAATTCAAAAGAATGGTGCTGGACCCGGAAAATATTCTTATTTCGGGGGATACCGACACCTTCAATTCGGTGGACAGCATTCAGACGGCACTGGAGGGTTCTCCGCTGTTTAAAAAAGTGACCATCAGCTCCACCAGCAGAGACAAGAAAGAAAACCGGATCAACTTTAAAATAAAGGTGGATTTATGAAACTGAACCGGCTGAGTCGGCGGGAGCGTTATGCCCTGATTCTGGGACTGTCCTTTATCTGTCTTTTTGTCCTCATTGAATTTATCATCAGCCCGATCATGGAAAAAAAAGCACAGCTGGATCGCAGGCTGAATGCCCAGACGGAAACCCTGGCAAAGATGCGGCAGCTCAGTACCGAATACAGGGAACTCAAAGCCCGGACACAGATGTCCGAACAGCTTTTTACAGCCCGTCCCAAAGGATTTACCCTGTTCTCCTTTCTGGACGGCCTGGCGGGAAAGGCCGGACTGAAAGACTATATCGCCTATATGAAACCTTCCAAATCCAAATCCAAAGACAGTCCCTACACCGTGTCTCTGGTGGAAATGAAGCTGCAGGGAATTAATCTCCGGCAGCTGACCCCCTATCTGCATATGGTGGAAACATCCGAAAATATGGTTTTTATCCGTCGGGCTTCTGTAAACAAAACCGGCAGGGAGGGATTTATTGATGTCATCCTGCAGGTGGAGGCCTACGAGGTTTCATAATGAAAAAGAAGCATCTCTTTTATATTCTTTATTCCCTTGCGGCATTGTCTTTTTTTCTTTATTATCTGTTCCCGTCCGAAAAAATCGGGAAATATATTTCTTACAAAGTCAGAACGCTCCGACCGGGGTGGTCTGTGCAGATTGGAAATATCCGCCCGGCTTTTCCCCCGGGGCTGCTGCTGCACAGTACCGATGTGCTCCGGGGGGAAACACTGCTGCTGGAAAGCAGGCGGCTGAAAATCCGTCCGGAACTCCTTTCCCTTTTCCGTTCCGGGAAGCGGATTTATTTTCAGGCAGATATGTATGCGGGAGAAGTAAAAGGGGAAAGCATTCTGCAGGGGAATCCGGGAAAAGACCTGCAGGTGCAGGCCCGCTTTGAGGGAATCCGTTTAACAGATATTGCAGCCCTGCAGCAGATGTCGGAATATCAGATCAGCGGGATTCTTTCGGGAACACTTGCTTTCAGCAGAGAAGGGACCGCTGCAAAAGGGAACTGCCGGATGAAGATTAAAGATCTGAATGTGGAGCTGGGTCCCGGACTTTTCAGTCTGGCAAAACTGACATTTTCAGATACGGATGCAAAACTGAATCTGCAGAATTCTCAGAATCTGATTATTGAGGAATGTGTTGCCAAAGGCAAGCAGATGGGGCTGAATCTCCGCGGCAGTATCACATTGAAGCAGGTGCCGGAAAAAAGTCTGCTCAATCTTTCCGGCACAATCAAACCGCATCCGGAACTCATTGCCCAGCTGGGAGAGGGGATTGCCGCCATGATGTTTCAGGGCGGCGCGGGAAAAAGTGAATTTCCCTTTCACATCAGAGGAAGCATTGAAAAACCGGTTTTTTCAATGAAATAAAGCAGGATGATGCTGCAAAAAATCAGCCCCCCTCATTCCGGGCACCGCCGGAATGACGAGGTTTTACCGGAACATCCGGCAGGATAAAGGAGGAAAAAATGTTTTTCACCCGTCAGTATATGCATGTATTCAATATGCTCTTTATTGCAGCCGCCCTGTATCTGGGGGTGAATGCCTTTTACAGTCTGCTGATTTCCCGTCTGGACTATACAGATATCAGCAGTCCTTTTACAGGCAGTGCTGCCACAGCCCCTTCGGAAACGCGCAGTCTTCCCCTGGGCCATTATAAAAACATTGAAAACAGAAATCTTTTTAAAACGCAGAATGAAGAGAAGAAAAATGAACCGGTGCCGCCACCGGAATCCGATGTGAAGCAGCTGGAGGAAACCCGGCTGAAACTCAAACTCTGGGGCACGGTGACCGGTGATGCGGAGCGGGCCTATGCCGTGATTGAAGAATCCGTGAAAAGAAAGCAGAATCTCTATCATATCGGTGACAGTGTGGAAGGGGCCAAAGTCAAAAAAATACTGCGGGAAAAGATTATCATCACTGTAAACGGCAAAGATGAAATGCTGAGCATGGAAAAACCGGAGCAGAGAAAATCTTTGGCCCTGGGTCAGGCCCCTTCCCCGGCTCCGGTTTCTGCCCTGCCCTTTCCTTTTCCCGGTGCCGGAAACAATCCCGAAGCCCGGAAAATCAGTCTGGAACGGGGTCAGGTGGAAGATGCCGTCAATGATGTCAACAATCTGATGAAGCAGGCCAAAATCCGCCCCCATTTCAAAGACGGACAGCCGGACGGCCTGACACTCTCACGGGTAAAACGGGATTCCATATTCACCAAACTGGGCCTGCGCAGCGGTGATATTATCACCGGTGTGGACGGACAGAAAATTCAGTCTGTAGATGATGCGCTGAAATTTTACAACAGTCTCAAATCCGCCTCCAATGTATCCCTGGAAATCAAGCGGAGAGGCCGGGTACAGCAGCTTGAATATAATATTGAATAATGAAAATCAGCAGTTCGGCAAAAAAATCCGGGCGGAATAATTTCAGCAGGGCATGAAATGAATACGGAACATCCGTATTTAATGATTTCAGATAGTTATGGTTTTATGCCCTGCAGGTCGGAAAAAATTACCGAACCATTGGAAAACGGATGAAGCCGCAAACAGTCGGCCCCTGTCACTTCTGCCAAAGCCGGAGTCCGCAGGTATTTGAAAAATGAGGATTCCGGCCCGGAAGGACGGGAAAACTGAAATCCGGACTTTTTGCGGCTTATCAGAATTTTCTGAAAATCTGTATCGCGGACACAGGAGAACAAAATATATTATGAAAAGATACACCCGCTGCACTTGTTTTTTCCTTATATTCTTTATTCTGATGCTTTTCGGATTTTTCCCGGGCTTTTCCCATGCCCAGGAAAACGCCCAGACAAACGGCAACGGAAAAACGCGTTATGTATCCATTGATTTCAATGATGTGGATATCAGTGTTTTTATCAAATTTATCAGCGAACTGACAGAGAAAAATTTTGTAATAGACAACCGGGTGAAGGGAAAAGTGACCATTATTTCCCCTTCCAAGATTTCCGTGGAGGAAGCCTATAAGGTGTTTGAATCTGTGCTGGAAGTACACGGATTCGCCACGGTGCAGGCCGGGGAGGTCATCAAGGTTATTCCGGCTCCGGATGCCCGCAGCAAAAATATTGAAACCCTGATCCGGGATGAGGGCGGTTCTCCCGACGACAGGATTGTCACCCAGCTCATTCCCCTGCGCTATGCGGATGCGGATGAAATCAAACGGCTTTTTGCCCCCCTGGTTTCCAAAAGCAGTGTCATGCTTTCCTATCAGCCCACCAATATGCTGATTATTACCGACATATATTCCAATATTCTGCGCCTGATGGATATCCTCAAAGTGGTGGATGTCATGGGCATCGGCCAGGAAATATCGGTCGTTTCCCTGGAAAATGCGGATGCGGAAAAAATGGTCCGCCTGCTGACCACGGTGTTTCAGCAGGCAAGAGGCGTTCCCGGAGCCAAGAAAGGGGCTGCGGCTGTTTTGGAAAGATCCAGATTTGTGGCCGATGACCGTACCAATTCCGTGGTGATTCTGGCCAGTGAGGATGAAACCCTGCGGATCAGACAGCTTATCAAAAAGCTGGATATTTCCATTCCCAAAGGCAAAGAAAGAATTCATGTGTACTATCTGGAACATGCCACTGCCGAGGAACTGGCGGAAACCCTGCAGTCTCTGTCCGGCAAAAGCGGCAGTGCGGCTTCCAAAGACCCGGGAAAGAAAACCAGTCCCATTGTTTCGGATAAAGTGCAGATCACATCGGACAAGGCCACCAACAGCCTGATTATCATGGCGGAAAAAGAGGAATATATGGTAATTGAAAATATTATCAAAAAACTGGATATTCCCCGTTCCATGGTTTACATTGAATCCCTGATTATGGAAGTGAATGTGGACAAAGGTTTTTCCGTAGGCACAGAATGGGTCGGCGGCGGAAAGACAGGCTATGGCAGTGATAAAGATGCCTGGATCGGGGGCGGATGGTCCGGGGGCGGAGATACAGCCTATTCCAACCTGGGACAGATTGCCTCTTCTGCCATTGCGGGCGTGGCCGCACTGCCCCAGGGCTTCAGCATGGGGATTATCGGGGAACAGATCAGCATCGGCGGACTGACGTTTCAGAATGTCGGGGCGGTTGCACAGTTCTTTAAAAAAGAAAGCGGTATCCATATTCTGTCCACCCCGCAAATCCTGACCACAGACAATGAGGAGGCCGTCATTAATGTGGGGAAAAATGTTCCCTATCAGACCAAAACCGGCACCACCTCTTCATCGGAAACCTATAATACCTATGAATACCGGGATGTGGGGAAAATTCTCAAAGTCACCCCCCAGATCAGCAAAGACCGGCTCATCCGGCTGGCCATAGAACTGGAAGTGACCCAGCTGGATACGGCCTCGGACACGGGCGGCGATGAAAGACCGACCACCTTTAAGCGTACTGTCACCACAACGGTGATTGTAAATGACAAAAATACCGTTGTCCTCGGCGGTCTTATTGACGACAGTTTTTCCGAATCCGAAAGCAGAATTCCCTGCCTGGGAGATATTCCGGGCCTGGGCTGGATGTTCAAATCCCTTTCCAGGGGCAGGGAAAAAACCAATCTCTATATATTCCTGACCCCCCGTGTGATTGAAAGCCAGGCAGAAGCAGCGGAAATTTACAAAATGAAAAAAGAGGAAATAGACAATTCGGACGCGGAAGATGATGAACAGGGTATCAAACTGTATCAGAGAGACAGGGATACACCTGCCCGCAGTATAACACTGCCGGATTTTCTGGAATAGTGCATATATATGAAAAAACAATTTTCGGACATACTCATCGAACACTGCGGTATTTCAGAAGAGGATTTGCAGGAAGTCCTGCGCATCAAAGCCGAAAAAGGCGGCAGTATGGGGGAGATTCTGCTCAAAAGAAAACTGCTGACCGAACCCCGGTTTCTGGAAGCCCAAAGCATTTTTTACGGCATCCCCTTTCTGCCCCAAATCCCCCTGGATCGTATGGATACCGACCGGGATATCCCGGTTTCCATACAGTTTCTGAAAAGACATTTTCTGATTCCCCTGGCAATCCGGCCTGCCGCGGAGAAAAAAGAACTGCGTGCAAAAATGCCGGAAACCGGGGAAGATGCCGGGGAAAAAGAAGCGGATCAGGACAGTGCTGCGGAAGCGGACAGGGAAAAAGACAGCGATCTTCAATATATGATGGTCATCCATGATCCCGCGGCCTTTCAGCCCATGGATGATGTGATCCGCATCTGCGGCATGAAAGACTTTCAGATTATTCTTTCCACAAAAGAATCCATTATTTCGGCTATTAATCTCACCTATGACATGCACCGGGATTCCGCGGAACAGCTGGTGCAGGATATGGAGGAAAACGAATCCCTGATTATTTCCGACATAGAAAATACAGCGGATCTGCTGGATGATACCAGCGATGCCCCCATTATCAAACTGGTCAACCATATTATCTCCCAGGCCGCCAAAGCCAGGGCCAGTGATATTCATATTGAACCCTATCAGGACAGTTTCAAAGTCCGCTACCGGGTGGACGGCATTCTTTACGATCTCCTCACACCGCCCAAAGGCATACAGGCCGCACTGACTTCGCGTATCAAAGTCATGTCCAATATGAATATTGCAGAAAAACGGCTCCCCCAGGACGGGCGGCTGCAGGTAAAAATCGGGGATCAGGATATTGATGTGCGTATTTCCACAATACCCACCGCTTTCGGGGAGCGGGTGGTGCTGCGGCTTCTCAATAAATCCAGTTCCCTGCTGGAACTGAGCGAGCTGGGTCTGGCCCCGGAAAGACTGACGCAGCTCCGGCAGCTGATTTCTTCGCCCAACGGCATTATCCTCATGACCGGTCCCACCGGCAGCGGAAAAACCACAACCCTGTATGCGGTTCTTTCCTCCATCAACAAACCGGATATCAATATTATTACCATTGAGGACCCCATTGAATACCAGCTCAAAGGCATCAGCCAGATACAGGTCAATCCCAAAATTGATCTGACCTTTGCCAGAGGTCTGCGTTCCATTGTCCGGCAGGACCCGGATGTCATTCTGGTGGGGGAAATCCGCGACCGGGAAACCGCAGAGATTGCCGTGCAGTCGGCCCTTACGGGTCATCTGGTTTTTTCCACCCTGCATACCAATGATTCGGCCAGTGCCATCACCCGTCTGGTGGACATCGGGGTGGAGCCTTTCCTGATTTCATCTTCGGTGATTGCCGTGGCGGCCCAGCGGCTGGTCCGGGTTCTCTGCAAAGACTGCAAAGAAGCATATATGCCGGATGAGGTAATGCTCAAAGGTATCGGCATTTCCCCGGAAAAAGCGGCCCGGCACACCCTGCACAAAGCCGTGGGATGCCCCAAATGCTTCCATACCGGGTACAGGGGGCGCATGTCCATCCTGGAAGTGATGGTCATGGACGAGAAGCTGAAAACAGTGATCCTGAAAACCTATGATTCCAATGTCATCAAAAACAATGCAAAAAATATGGTGACACTGCGCCAGGACGGCATACAGAAAATCCTCAGCGGACTCACCACCATAGAAGAGGTTGTGCGGGTGACACAGCAGTAACCCGGATTATTCACAAATTTGGACATTTTCCCGAATCACAGTGCTTCATCTGAAAACCGGGTAACAAAGCCGGTTTTCAGCATTTTCCCTGTTTTCGGAAAATTATCAGAATTTATAAATAATGCAGACACAGAGTGTGTCTGAAAAACAGTCTCTCAGAGCTTATTTTTCAGACACGCTCCGGTGGTGGCCAGTATCCTGAAATAATACGCAAAAAATCCGCATTTTTTGGAAATGCCGCACTGTACAGGACAAAAAAATAATATTTTGATATTATTAGGTTATACACGAATCTTTGCGCGGAATATTATTAAAATCAGCCACGAATAACACGAATCTGCACGACCCGCACAAACCGTTATTTGTGTTATTCGTGGCTGTAATATTAAATCTTCTGAGCAATGGCACAGATTAATTTTTTGATATTAAACAGTTTTTTGAAATCGCAAATAAATTTTGTCCTGTACAGTGGGAAATACCGGTTATCACGGTTATCAATAGATCACAGGACACTTTTCAAACCGTCTCCTGTGCCATCGGCATAATACAATGAAGGCCCTTTTCTGACTTCCCAGCCGGATTCCTGATAAATTTTTCTGCAATGTGCCAGGCTTCCGCCCCGGCCTTCTTCGGTATGTTCTTTCACATCCCTGGGGTTGGCTCCTGTTTCGGCCCAGAAAAGGCTGGCTCCGGCCATGGCCCCCAGGGTGCAGGGTTCATGGGTGCAGTTGCCTTTGATTTCCCCGGGCACCCCCATGCGGGTGACGGCCACAGTCTGGGCCATGCGCAGCTCGCTGATCATACCCTTTTGGGCCAGTGCACCGCCGGGAATGGTGATTCTCCGGGCAGAACCGCTGTATGCAAAGGGATGGGAGCCGGTAAATGCTATCATTTCCGCAATCTCTTTGTTTGTATGTTCCGGCCCCACCGGTTCCACACAGGTTCCCACCAGCAGCCCGGCTTCCAAAAATGTCCGGATGCTTTTTTTCCGCTTCTCCGGTTCCAGACCGGTATCGGTCCCCTCCCGCAGGCGCAGGGCATGATACACCCCCCGGAATCCGGTATCTTTCATCTTCCGGGCCTCTTCGGCTGTTTTATCTCCCACATTGGCAATGAGCAGGGTTTCCGGTTTGAGATGATTTCGGATTTCTTTGGATATTTCGATGAATTTTGAAAAAGAATAATGTGCAGTGGTCATAAGAAACACGGCATTCGCTCCTTCATTTTCAAATGCAAGGGCTTTGCGGACTGCTTCTTCCGGGGATATTTCCGAACTTGTTTCAAATATTTTGTTGACAGATGCAAAGGAGCAGAATTTGCATCCGGCACCGCAGGGAGAAAGATTTAAAGAAAACTGACCATGAATTTCGGCCAGGTTGCCCGTAAGTTCTTTGGAAATCCGCCGGGCTTCAGCCATAATCCGGTATGATTCCGGAGAATCCGGCGGAAATGCCAGCATGGTTTCCAGTTCTTCTGTCGTGAAACGTTCCCGGTTCTGTGATTTCCGGAGCAAATCATCAATTGTCATTCATAATCCTTTCGGGTTTGAAATTTGGGGCAGTGGTTCAAATCGCCTGATGAATCAAATATAGGAAGCAGGGCGTATTGCAGTACACCTTTACAGAGAGAGCCGCGGATGTAAACTGTTATCGAAACCTGATGGTTTCCTGAAAAATTCGGATTTCAATTCTTGATGAATCGGTAAAAAGTCCAAATTTCAAAAATCGCTATTAATAAAATCAGAATGTTAATATGTATCAAAACCTGATTTCCGGACTTTTTACGAGGTCATCAATTCTTTATCATTGTAAAAAAATAATAGAATCATCCGTTCAGAGCTCTCCGAGGTTTTGGGAACCCCGGAGGTCTTCAGTCTGCTTTTTTTTATGGAACCGCCTGAATAATTTTGAAAATACAGAAGGATACAATCTTTTTTTCATTCTCCGTGTTTTTTCATGTTTCGGATCAAGCTGTCTGAGAAACCGGTAGCATAATTCTGCTTCCTGCTTTTGTCCTGTTTCACAAAAATATAAACCGATTGTTCCATAAAATCCGACAGTTTCAGAAATATGAAATGTATTTCTTTTCGGATACAACTCTTTCAGATCAAATGAATGGTCAAAAATTGCCGGAATTTTATTGAATTCATTTTTCCGGAGACAGTATTCCGCATAATTGAGTTTTGCAAAAAGATAATCCGGAAATTTTGTGTAATTCTTTTTTGTAATGTTATCGCACTCCCTGATTTGCCCGGTTTTTAAATACGCAATCATCAGGTAATTGGAAAACTGGGGGATTTCAGGATACTCTTTTATTGCTTCTTTTAAACGTTCAACAGCCCTTTCCGGTTGTGTAAAAACCATATCATAGAGTTTTTCGGAAAGAAGTCCGGCTTTTTTTCTGGCAGAGCGGGGCAGTTTTTTAATATAGGGATTTTCCAGTGCTTCATCCGTAATTTCATATTCCGATATTCTCAATTCCGCATCTTTGGGTATATGCTGCATATGACTGTCCGTATTTTTTATTTTCATCAATATCTTATCCATTTATTGTTATTGCATTCACAATGCTATTCCCAATGCCGTTTCCTTAAGCAGGAAGTCCCCCTCCCCCTGCCCCTCCCTCAGGGGAGGGGAGTCTTAAGGAAACGGCATTAATGCTATTCTCTTGACTTTCATATCCGCTTGCAATATCTGTCATAGAGAATCGTAACTGTATTGTCTTCATTCGGAGCTAGGCCGGGGGGAATGCACTGAACCCCAACATCCTGAACCTGTTGGGGTTCGTCCCTCACCCCAACCTGCACCTGCACCGAACCCCAAATTTTTTCTTAAATACTATTGCATATTTGTTTTCATATCAAGGTTAAAATCATCCCAATGAGCTATCTTCAATTATACACCATTATCCGGACAATCCTGAAGCATCCGGCCGCGGCAATTTTTTTCTGTGCATATATTCTCATGTTTCATTTTCTGCTCCTGCCCCCTCTTCATGCGAAGGATCGTCTGCAGGAAGATGTTCTCGCACTGTCCGCACTGGGGGATCGGAGCAGCGGCACTTCCGGCTGCAGAAAAGCTGCGGCTTTTATCAGAGAGCGTTTTTCTCAGATCGGTCTGGAGGAAACCGGCTCGCACAGATTTCTTCTGCCGGTTCTCCGCCATGCAGGCAGCACCATCACAGTCGGGGGAAAAACCTTTCCCATCCGCCCTTTCCGGGGCAATGCCATTACGCCCCAGAGCATCGGGCCGGAGGGTATTTCCGCTCCCCTGCATTACGCGGGAAAGGGAAGTCTGCGGGAATTCAACGGCAGGAAGATCGAAGGGTCTGTGATTCTCATGGATACGGATTCGGGAAAAAACTGGCTGCAGGCCGCCAATCTGGGCGCGCAGGCACTGATTTACATAGATGAAAAGCAGAGCAGTAAATTTTTATTTGCGGAAAAATATGAACTGTCCCCCATCCATTTTCCCCGGTTTTGGATGCAGGCGGATGAGGCCCGGAAGATTTTTGGTGATTATACAGAACCGAAATGGCAGGGCCCGCAGATCCGCCTGCAATCGGATATTTTTTGGGAAAACGGAGAAAGCGAAAATATTTACGGACTGATTACCGGCACGGACCCCGGGCTGAAAGAGGAACTGCTGATAATTGAGGCCTTTTATGACACAGATGCATATATCCCCGGAAATGCGCCCGCAGCGGAAGAGGCCCTGGGCATTGCGGGACTGCTGACACTGGGACACCATCTGAAAATGCATCCTCCGGGGCGTTCCATACTTCTTACTGCCACGGCCGGTCATGCCCGGTCTCTGGCCGGAATGCGGGAACTGATCTGGAGCATCCGCCATCCTTCCAAAAATATCCGCAAAGAAGAGAAAAGGCTGAAAAAAATCCGCAATCAAAACAGGGAATATCTGGAAATTCTGGAAAAAACTTCCCTGCCGGAATTCGGAAAAGATCCAAAGATCGATCAAAAACTGAAAAAAGCCCTGGACGACCGCATCAAAAGCGAAAGCGACATCCTTTCCCGGCAGCTGCTGCGTCTGCGCATGGGACAAAAAGGGGATGAAAATCAGCAGCAGATTCAGGCCCTGGCCCAAAAACGGTTTCTTTACCGCCGTCTGGGATGGCGGACGGATTTTGCGGACCTTTCCCCGGCGGAAAAAAAGATTCTGGAAAATATCATTCCCAAAGCAGCAGAAGAATACCGGCAGATTCTTTCGGATACGGCGACACAGCGCAAATGCCTGAAAAGCGCGAAACGCTTCCGCTCCCTGGTAAAAGACAAAGAACTGGCGGCGGTCATTTCCCTTCACCTTTCCTCCCGCGGAGATGGTCTGGGCGCGTTTAATTACGGATGGCTCTACGGAATAAAAAGCAATATCAGCAGGATCGGGGCCTACAGTATGCTGGATGAGCTGCTCCGCAGTTCTGCGGCCCGGCAGCATCCGCAGACCATTCCTTTTTGGGACAGTCTGCGGCCGAGTGCTGTCCGTTCCTGGCAGAGTTATTTTGCAGACCGTCCTCCCCTGGGCGGGGAAGTCGCGGCACTGGCCGGATATTTGGGGCTGACCCTGGCCACCGTGCATGATGCCCGTCCCGCCTGGGGCACCCCCTACGATTTGCCCGAACATATCAATTGGGAATATGCAAAAAAGCAGATGGAACTGCTTCGGCATCTGCTTTCGGATCTGAGCAGAGCACCGGAAATCAGCAGCGGAGATCTTCCCCGCAACGGTTTTGCCACACTTCGGGGCCAGACCAAACTGCTCCGCCACGGTGAACTTTTTCCGGATCAGGCCGCAGGGGGGGCCATGCTGCTGACCTTTCAGGGGAGCGGACAGTACCATGCTTTTACCGACAGTCTGGGTTTTTTTGAAATCCGGGGACTGGCCACCAAAAAACTGGTGCCGGACAAGAGCATTCTTGAAGGCTACCGTTTTGACAGGGGAACCGGCCAGACCCTGTGGGCCATTGATAAAAAACAGACCGGAAAAAACGCGTACCGTGTAAAAATGAACCGGCATCATATGGAAACCTCTTTAGTGATGTTTCCGGCGCGGCAGACCACGGTTTTTGACCTGCTGGAACCGCGGACTTTCCGCTATATGACCAAAATCGAAGTGCTGGACGGACGCAGGGAAGCACAGGCCATGCGCTACTGGTACAGCCGCATTGATACCCGATCCTCCACCATTACCTCCATCTATCTGGAACCGGGAACCCGCTTCAAACTGATCCATTCCGACACCCTGATCCGGAAAAAAATGCTGCTGCTCAATGCCGATAAAAAAAATCCGGAAGGAAAAGGCTTCCGGACAGACGACATGCCCCGCATTCACCGCACTTCATTCCGGGTTGCCCGTGATATGTGGACCCTGCTGGCCCCCCGTATTGAAAATCTGGAGGCACACGGCATTTACAATGAAAGAATCCGGGATCTGCGGGAAGAGGGAACCGCATCTCTGAAAGAAGCGGAAACATCTTTGCAGCAATTTGAATATGACCGTTTTTACAGTGCCGCAGCCCGTTCCTGGGCACTGGCTTCACGGGTCTATAATCATGTGGAAAAAACGCAGAAGGATGTGCTGTTCGGTGTGCTTTTCTATATTGCCCTTTTTGTGCCTTTTGCCTTCTGCGCAGAACGCCTGCTGTTCTGCTATACGGATATTCATAAACGGATTATTGCTTTTTTTGCCATCCTGCTGCTGCTGACGGCCCTCATCTGCCGGGTGCATCCGGCCTTTGATCTGGCCTACAGTCCCACGGTTGTTATCCTGGCTTTTTTCATTATGGGACTCTCCCTCATGGTCAGTCTGATTATTTTTTTCCGTTTCGAGCAGGAAATGCTTCTGCTGCAGCGCAGGGCCAAAGAAATGCGGGCCGAGGAAATCAGCCGATGGAAAGCCTTTACGGCCGCTTTTTTTCTGGGGGTAAGCAATCTGCGGCGCAGGCGTATCCGCACCGCCCTGACCTGTGTCACCCTGATTATCCTCACTTTTACCATCATGAGTTTTACATCGGTCAGTTCTGTCCGGCATCAGAGCCGTTTTTTCTTTCAGAAAAAAAGCCCCTGGCCCGGCTTTCTGCTGAAAAATACAAACTGGACGGATCTGCCGCCCGAAACCCTGGAAATTCTGAATGCCGAATTCGGAAGGGATTCCCTTGCAGCGCCGCGGGTGTGGCTGGAAGATGCGGACAGAACCCGGGCCAAACCTGTTCCCCTGCATTATAAAGAAAAGATGTATGAGGCCCGCGGCATGATCGGGCTTTGCGCGCAGGAACCGCAGCTCAGCGGACTGGACCGTATTCTGACAAAAGGGAGATGGTTTACAGATGCGGAACAGAACGCGGTGCTGCTGCCGGAGCAGATTGCCCGGAATCTGGGAATTGATCCGGATGCCCCGGCAGATAATCCGGAAAATATCCGGGTGAGGATATGGGGGGAAAGTTACCTGGTCGCGGGCATTTTTTCCGGAAGCAGACTGGAGGAAATGAAGGAGCCGGACGGAGAATATCTCAGCCCTGTTATCTTTCCTTCCGAAATCAGCGAAGAAATGACAGAAGCGGAAATGGATGCCCTGGAATCCGGCGAGGACGTACAGGCATTTCAAAGCCGTTATGAGCATATCCCCGGAAATATGACCATTATTGTGCCGTACAGAAAACTCATGGCACAGGGCGGACATCTCAAGTCTGTGGCCCTGCGCCCGGAAAATGCGGATCAGATCCGCGCCCGTGCAGGGTATCTGGCAGACCGTTTCGGCCTGCTGCTGTTCAGCGGGGAAAAAGAGGGAAGCTATATCTATCATGCGGGAGACACCTTCCGCTACAGCGGTCTGCCCAATATTTTCATTCCGCTGCTCATTTCCGTCCTGATTGTGCTCAACACCATGATCGGTGCGGTGTATGAACGCAAAGGGGAAATCAGTATTTATACTTCCGTGGGCCTGGCCCCCTCCCATGTCTCTTTTCTTTTTATCGCGGAAGCCCTGGCCTTTGCGGTTCTCAGTGTGGTGATGGGTTATCTGCTGGCACAGGTTTCGGCCGGACTTTTTGCCCGAAGCGGACTCTGGGCCGGTATTACGGTAAACTATTCCTCTCTGGCAGGTGTGGCTTCCATGATTCTGGTTATTCTGGTGGTACTGATCTCCGTCATTTATCCCTCCCGCGTGGCTGCGGAAATTGCCATCCCGGATGTAAACCGCTCCTGGACCCTGCCGGATACTGCCGACAACCGCATTGAACTCACCCTGCCCTTTCTGGTCAGATATGCGGAACATGACAGCGCATCCGGTTTCATGCTTTCCTGGTTTCAGGGACATGCGGATGTATCCCACGGCATTTTTTCCACCGGAAAAACAGAAAGTTCTTTCACCTGCCCCCCTGCTCCCGGTATTTCTCCCGGAGGATACGGCAATGCTCCCCCTTCCTTAAGGGAGGGGAGTATTTTCACATCCCCCCCCCGGCGGGGGGAGAATCAATCTGTAATTAAAGACCCTTTGCACCCTCCCCCTGCCCCTGTCTCAAAGGAGGGGGAAGGTAATCAGACAGCATCGGACGGAGACAGGGGGGAATGCGACCTGGCCTGCATCCGCCTGCATGTGCGTATCTGGCTGGCCCCTTTTGATTTCGGCATTATGCAGACAGCGGAAATCCGCTTCCGCCCCTCGGATGAAAATCCGGGATTTCTGGAAATCTTTCTCATACTTACCCGGGAAAGCGGGGAAGTCGGTGCCTGGAAACGCATCAGCAAATCATTTCTCAATGAGCTGCGCAAACAGCTGCTGGTATGGCGTTCTCTGGATGAAGAGGTGAAAAAGGAATATGAAAGTCTGATCCGCAGGGAAAAGGAGGCCCTATAGTACAGGAGCAGTTTGTTTTTTTGATAATCCGTTCCGGCATTCAGTTGAGGGTCCCGGTCGGAAAAAGTGCTGAAATTTTTTTCATCTTTTTCTGTCCGAACCGCAGATAATCATGATTTGCGGTTCGGACTCAGATGAAAAAATCAGGGCGTGTCCCACTTTCTGCACAAAATTTATTTGTTGACATAACGGTAAACGGATAAGTCCACAAGTATTGGCTTTTTGCTTAACATTCTGAAATAAATATATTATAAATTATCTCCCTATTAATACAAACTATTAAGGAGATAACATGGATACAAAAGATATAACTCAGAATTCTGAACAGAATATTTATATTGAAAATGAAAAATATTCTCAAAAAATTCCTTCGCTGCCTGACCATGCCGGAAAAAGCACTGGAACGTCTGGTCCGGCAGAACTTCAGCAGGCGGAGCCTGTACCCTGAGATATATGGTTCGATATTGACAATGTCCTGTGTTCCGTGCGACTGCGGATTGAAGGGCATCGTCTGTTTTCCGGTTTTGTGACCTTTCAGAATCTGCTGAGCATTCTGATGAAATCCCCTGCAGATCAGATCCGTGAACTGATCGAAACAGTCCGCCCTGCCCGGGGTAAGAAAACTGTAAAAAAAAGTCTGCGGCACCGGCAGGGGGAAAGACTGTGCAGTTCCATAGGTTCAATGATCGGTCATTTGTTCCGCTATCCGGATAAACTGGTGAAATTCGGAAAACCGATGGGAGCCGAGTTCGAAAAAGCTCTGCTCGGATCATTTGAAAATCACTGTCTCGGAAGTCACGAACAGCACCGGTACAGTCAGGTTTCCCGAAGAGGGGAAAAGACCCTGATTTTTCCCTGACGGGACAAAGATGAATACCATAATCTTGTGACCGGCAGGAAACTGTTCAGAGAGAAAGTGGTCAGCAGGCTGGGGGATCAGGTTCACATGACAGGACACAAAGACGGTTGCGGATACCACAGGGATTACAGAATGTGCGGCTTCCGGTCTGATCCCCGTAAAATCGTTATGCCCGGAGGGAGAAAACAGGAATTTCCCATCCGGATGGTCAGATGCGCCGGTTGCGGGCAGAAATTTTCTCTTCTTCCGAGTTTTATACCGGGGGAAAAGCACTTTTCCATCAATATTATCGGTCAGGTTATCAGGGATGTTGTTCTTTTTTCAGAAAGTATCAGCGGTGTCCCTGAAAATGTCGGAAATCTGTGCGGTCGGAAAATCAGGAGTCGGCAGACCGTGCTCCGCTGTTTGCAATGGATGGGATTCCACCACCCGACCACCGCTTTACCCCGGCCCGGTGTGACAGGTTCCGGTTATTTTCAGGAGGATGAGGGTTTTGAAAAAGAGCCGGATCTCCGGACTTACACCGCAGTCATGGCTGACCCGAAAACCATGGTCGTCTGGCATATTGATTATACAGACCGTGCTGATGGGGAAACTCTGGTTTCTTCATTTGAAGAGTTTGTGAAAAAAATTGATTTTAAGGTATACTATTGTTCTGTCAACATTTATCTGACGGGTTATATCAAAAATTATCGGAAATAAGGTTTTCACCGCAAAGACGCAGGGG
>JAABRU010000105.1 GCA_011390755.1 Desulfobacteraceae bacterium
TGACAAAGACCGCCATGCGTTCAGTTGAAAAATTCCTGTTAAGAAATCCATTGTTACCCAAATGGGATATTTTGATCAGTCCGTATGAGTTTGTATGATTTGGTATATTTTTTTTAATAAATAGCCTAAGAAACTTGGCAGATTTGAGCCGACACCTTCATTGAAGTATAAAAATGCAGCATAAAACTTAAAAGCAAATTTTATGCCATGTTGTCAGAAAAATACTTGAACATTGAGTGTAATGCAGACTAAAGACTCCCTATTGTATTGCCAGGGTGACAATGAGAGAATTTGCTTAAACCGCAGGGACGTATTGCATACGCCCCAAAGCCGTTCATGCAGGGCCTGTGCAATGCGCCCCTGCGATAATGTCACCCGTCATTTTAATGTTGGCAGAATACTGGCAAAGCCGGCTGCTTTATTACCGCTGAGCAGCATTATGAAATATCAGATTGAAATAACAGAAGGACGCTGAAGCGGATTTATCATATTTCAAAACAGATGAAAAAAGATGGTCTCGTAAAAAGTCTGAAAATCAGGTTTTGATACATATTAAAAATCTGATTTTATTGATATTAATTTTTTTGAAATTTGGACTTTTTACCGATTCATCAAAAAAGAAAGCAACTTTCGGGAATGATGCAACTGTCTGATTTTCAGTCACCGTCTCAGCAGGTGGCAGCCCGGGTTATGAAGAAAGCCCGTATCTGACTCTGCTGATTATTTTCTTCAGCATTCTGACCTTATTATGCATATAATACCAGGAATCATAGGCACAGTTGGAATAGCATCTGATATTGCATTTTTTTACATTTTCACCAAATATTTTTCTCAGTTGCCTGTAATTGTCAGGATTGAGATCGGTAAAATGATAATCCAGTTCATCCATTTTCTTTGTGCAGCTTCTGATTTTTCCTTTCGGGGTGACATTTATCCATCCGTAGCGTGTGGGATAATTGCAGTCCCAGAATTTTTCACGGTTTATAAAACGGAATATATCCATAAAATAGGCATCGGGGTCAATTATGGGATAACCGCTTCTCTTTTTTGAAATAATATAGGATACAATCTGCCGAAGTTCTTTTTCATCCTGCCTGCCGAAGTATATATCCTGCCCGCCTGATTGATTTTTTTCAATCGGGGGGACGATAAAACCGAGGGATAACTGCGCATTGTTCTCTTTTGAGAATTCAATCAGTTGTGCTGTATCCTCAAAATTGTTTTTGAATATGACAGAATTCAGACGGAAATGCATCCTGTATTTATTTTTTGTTTTTCTGAGATCATGCATAAGATTATTGCGTATCACAGAATTCTTTTTTGTTACCGGATTTGTTTTTATCCCGTCAACCGATATGTTCAGATAATCCAGACCGGATTCCCCAAGTTTTCGGATTGATTCTGTATTTAATAAGAGCCCGTTTGTTGTCATATCTGTCAGTATGTTCTTCTGCGAGGTTTCGGCAATCGCTTCATACAGATATTTCCACAGCATGGGCTCACCGCCCAGAAAAGTGATCATGCCCACCCCGAGTTTTTTGGCTTTTGCCAGATATAGACGGTATTCCCCCAATCTCATTTCATAGGAACTGTCACTTTTCTGCCAGCAGTATTTACAGTTCAGGTTGCATCTGTCCGTGGGAATTATCCTGACAAATACCGGTGTACTGGTGAAATATGTGCTGATATATGCGGATATAAGGTTGGAGAATTTGGCTGTTTTACGGATGAATGTATTCATTCGGTAAACCTCATTACAACGGCAGGAGGCCGTTTTTGTGAAATATACTCAGCACCGGCATAAGGTACTCGGTAAAAAATAAACCCTATGAAACTGTCCGGCAGAAATTTGCCAAACCTTTGTTTCGTCTCTGCTGACGGGACGAACCGGGGGAATTATCTTTTTCTGAGTCCCTAATCTGAGCTTTATGCGGCAGGTTCCGGTAAGGCGGAAACTGAAAAACACCTGTCTTCAAAAATGCAGTTTACGGCGATGGACAGTATATCATAAAATCTCCCGAACTGATCAGGCCGGGCATTTGTATCACCGGTCTGTTTTCACTGTCGCATGTCACACCTTCGGGCCATACAAATTCCGGTTCCATCTGCTGATAATATTCCAGGGAATAGGGCAGCAGTTTTACAAACATTTCCCCCTTTTCCGAGCGGTACAGGCGGGAACTCAGGCCAAAATCCGTTTCGCCCAGGGATGTCCATATGATATAGCGGGGAATTTCCCTGCCGCTGCCTTCCCTGCGCACCCTCCCGGCAATATCGGTCACCTCGGACACATCCACAGGATGGGCTGTATTCCATGCACTCTGCAGGGGCAGACCGGCCACATAAAGATGGTGAAATTCAATACCGCTTTCCCGCAGCCTGAACGCCAGACGGCTGATCTCCTCATCCCCGTCATTGATTCCGCCCAGAAGGGGTGTATTGCTGTATACACTGATCCCCCGGTTAAGCAGTTCTCTCGCCAGAATTTTATGTTCCGGCCGGATTTCATCCGAATGCAGAAACATGGTTTCAATTTCCAGACGCAGGGGATTTACCACGGTCAGGCGGTTCAGGGTCTGGAGCCTGCGGATGACACTGCGCGTATAGATTTCGGGGAAATAATTGAATTGAAAACTGCGGAGACGGACAGCATTGACATGGGGAATCTCCTGCAAAGCCCTGATGATTTCCCCAATCCGGTGCAGGCGTTCGGCTGCATCCCTGTCGGAAGAAAGAACCACATCCCGAATTTCCTCATGCTCCCTGATGTATGCAATATCCCCGTCGCCGCCGTCAATTTCCATTTCCACTCTTGTTTTATGGATTCTGTAAAGGGTGGGAGAAGCGGTGCGGACCATAGAGCCGGGAATCCGCTGATCTTTTACAAAGAGTTCCTGAAAATTTTTCAATGCATCAGAATCTGTGCGCAGAATTTTTTTCTCACCCATTTTCCGCTTTCCCAGAAAAAGGGAAGCATCACCGATATCGGCCATATAACGGGCATCAATGGTTCCCTCTTCATTAACCCGCACCATGTCCGACTCATTGGCAATGGGTGCAAATGCCCTGAAATAATCCGGGGTATAGGGGGTGCGTATCCAGATAAAGTTTTCATTCTCCGCATCCGGTTCCACAGCCCAGCCGCTGCTGAACCAGTCCATTTTGCCGATGGGAGTGGCCGTGCAGATGCGGGGAGTCACCCGATCCGAAACATGGGCACGGAGGTAGCGTCCCGCTTCGATTCCTTTGGAAAGGGAGGTCCAGTAAATACTGTTTCCGTGGATGGGACTGCAGGGAATGTAAATATAATGCAGTTCCGCGCCTGCTCCCCGCAGCAGACTGAAAAGGCGGGCAAGTTCCGGGCCCTGATCGTTGCAGTCTTTAAGAAAAGGGGTCTGGATATATACGGCAATGCCGCTGCTCACCAGATCGGATATAATATCCAGACTTTCCGGGGAAATTTCATCGGGATGGATAAAATGGGTGGCCAATTCCATCCGCTTTCCCTTCTGCTGCAATGCAAAATTTTTCAGTTTCAGATATTCCAGCAGTTCCGCATTATCCGAAAGAAAAAGGTGGGGATAATAGGCCACAGAACGGGTGGCCAGCCGCAGGGTCTGCACATGGGGAATTTCCATCAGACCGTCAATGGCCGCCGCGATATTGTCCCGGTTCATAAAAGGATCGCCGCCGGTGATGACAATTTCTTTAATGCCCGGGGAATTCCGGACATGCTCCACCGCATTGCGGACATCGGAAGGGCTGGGATTTTCCTGGTTTCTGGATTCCTTATGCTTGCGGAAGCAGAAACGGCAGTACACCGGACAGCTCATGTTCAGCAGGAAAATGACGCGGTTCTGATACATCTGTTCCAGCAGTCCCTGGTGAAACTGCCCGATCCAGGTATTGGTATGGCCCACCGGATCAAGTTCTTCCACAAAGGGCATATACTGACAGGCCACATTCTTTGAAACCCGCATCTGGCGGATGGTATGCATGGAAAGCCGCACCGGGTAGGTATTGAGCACTTTCTGCATGTCTGCCTGCTGATCTTCGGGCAAAGGAGCATTATTTACCTTTTCCAGCTGTTCAACATTGCGGATGCTGATAAACCGGTTTCCCGGCAGCAGTTTTTCCAGAACAGCCATCAGAAAAAGGGGCGGCAGCACCACAGCGCCGACATCAGGGGACGGAAAATTATGACAGTCTGCTTTTTCCAGTTTTGCCAGCAGTGCCGAACAGAATCCTTCCGTATCCTTTTCATATCCCGCGGCTTTCAGCAGATGCAGGAATTTTGACTCCCCTTCTCCTTTGCCGATGATTTCACAAAATTCCTTTCCCAGCAGGGAGGGTTCACCGCAGATATCCAGGAATGCAATCATATGATTCACAAGCCCGGGCAGGGGAATCCGGATTTCTTCTCCGGAATATGTGAATGCACCGCAAAGATAATTGTTTTCAATGTACATGGAAAGCTCCTTTACTATTTTTCAACCAGTATCAATGGTTCGGTAATTTTTTTCTGATTTGCAGCGCATAAACTATAACTGCCTGAAATCATTAAATCCAAATATCCCGTATTCGCTTCATAACCTGCTGAAATTATTCATGCCGATTTTTTTACCGGGCTGTTGACGTATGATGATCCCGTAAAAAATCGGAAAATCAGGTTCTGATACACATGAATATTCTGATTTTACTGATGGAAATTTTCAAAAATCTGCCTTTTTACAGATTCATCAGGTATAATTTACAAAATAAAAGCAGCGGAGAAAAGAGCTGCACAACCCAGCGGATTTTAGCCACTGCCAAAAACGGGCCGTTTTTCATTCCTGCGCCGCCCGCAGATATTTATACCACACCCACATGCTTTCGATTCCCCCGGCAATATGGGTATTATTGAGCAGTTTTCCCCCGAACCGGTACCCCGTTTTTTTGAAAGTCATGTTGATGCCCGGGGAAAGGGTCCGCGCAATGGTATATGCCGTAATCATTCCGCTTTTCCGCATCTCTTTTTCCATTTCCCGCAAAAGCGCCGTTGCCATTTTCTGTCTGCGCCAGCGGGGGGATACGGCAAAATCCGTCATTTCCGCATTGCCGTTCTCTTTATCCTGCTCAGCCGCGGCCAGGGCCGCAATGCGCCCATTTTTGCGGATGCAGAAATATCTGACGTGGGATGTCATGGTATCGGCAATATACTGCGGATCAAACAGGGGAAAAGGATAAGTGGGGAAAATTTTTGCATAGAATCCGCTTATTTCCCGCGCATCGGACAATGTGCAGGGGGTGACAGGGAAAAGCGCCGGAGGGGCCGTTTTCACAGCGGAATTCCCTTTGCATTGAATAAAATCCCAGTTTTTGCGAACCTGAACAGGATGTTTTTCCACTTTTCTGGATTCTGTAAAATACTTGCAGAGAAAAAGACCGTCCCGTCTGCCCTGAAAAAAGCCCGGAATCCGTGCCTCCTGGCGGTACCCGGCATCCATAAAAGGAGGACTTTGGGAGTCCGCCACTTTTGTTAATATTTTTTCATAGTCTTTTTCCTGTGCAAGCCGCTCCATTGCCGGAATAATATCCGGAAGATCCCTGTTTTTCAGTTTCATCAGATACACCCGCCGGTTCAGCGGACCGTGCTGAATGGTGGAATGCAATAATTTTTCAATACAATCCCGCATAGCAAAGAAATATTACAATCATCTGAAAATGTAAAGAAAAAAAATACATGTATAAAATCAGCGGATTTACTGGACTGTTAAATATATTTCTGTACACTCAGAAAAGATGCGGAGGAGTGCCGGACGGAAAGTTTGGCAGACTTCCGGACTTTCCAGTGCACTATTCCAATTTCAGTAGATCGAAAAGTTTCCGGAGGAGTGCAAAAATTGTATTTTTGCACCGCCGCATATCCCGGTTACCCCATGTAAAAATACAATTTTTGCACTCCGGGACAGCCGTAAAACCGTATCCGGGGGAAACTTTTCGATCTGCTGAATTTAGGTTTTTCCGGGCACGAAATTTGCTTCAACTGTCAACGGCAACTGCCTGGCGGACATGTTATAAGATTTTGTATCTGTTTTTGGAAAAACCAAAATTGGATCAGTATATCAAAACCTGATTTTCCGACTTTTTACGGGATCATCAAAATTGGAGTACTACCTAAATTGAGCGGTTTTTTTCAGATAAACCGGCTGAATGTCCGGTAACCGGAACTTTGCCTGTTTTACGCTTTTCACCCGGCGGGTGAAGAACCGGAAACCGCTGAGCCCCTGATATTTCCGGCCGGAAATCATTTGAGTGTGACCAAAATCATGCATACAAACAAATATTAAATAAAATCAATATGTTAAAAAATAGCCGGACAACTATTTGATATGATTATATATTATTCTTCCAATACAACTTTAACTTTTAAAAGGAAGGATAATACTCATGAACAAGAAAAATGAAATTGAAGAAACCAAACTTTCAATGGGAATACAAACTGATTTGAATAATTGCAAAGATGAATTTACGAAATTAATTCACGAAATATTTGAAGGAAAAAATCAAAAAGCACATAAAATGGAGCAGCATATTTTTTCACGTTTAATGGTATTAGGACTTCACTTATTAAAACTATTTTTCAAATTGCGAAATAAGGGGGATTATGGCGAAACTATACAAACCGAACAGGGAATTGCTGAGAGGGGTAGAACTAGTGAAAGGTCTTATTTCTCAATTTTCGGCAAAATAAAAATTATACGGTATCTTTATGAAATTAATGGTAACAGTTTTGAGCCTTTAGACATATTTTTAAATTTGCCTAAACGATGTTACTCCTACTATCTATCCGAAACTTGTAATTTGCTTACGGCAGGTGATGCTTATAAACATGCAGCAGGTTTGTTTAAAAGAGTTTTTGGTTTAATAATTTCGACATCAGCGTTAGAAACAATTTGTGATGAAAGTTCAGAATGTTATACAGAATACTACGACTTAAAGATTACCCTTCCAAAACCGCCGGAAATGGAAGAAACAGATTATAAAGTCGTTAGTTTCGATGGTAAAGGTGTTCCCATGATCAAAAAAGAAGCTGCTAAAATTGAATCAGGACCTGGTAAAGGAGAAAAGAAACAGAAAAAAAAGGAAGCTTTAGTCGGTGTTAAATACGAAGTAAATGCTAATGTACGAACAGCAGAAGAAGTTGCTGGGAATTTAGTGTATCCGGATAAGAATAAAGAAGAATGTAACAGTGATAACAAAAAAACAAAAGCACAGAATATAAGATACATTGCGAGTATTGAAAAACCAAAAAGAGAAGTAACGGAAGAAATTCATGATGAAGTAATTCATGGGGATTTAAAGGATAAACCCCTGGTTTGTGTAATGGATGGAGCTTTATACTTATGGGAAATTTTGAAAGAAGTATTTCAGGATATCGAAAATAAGGTTCTAATTCTCGACATTATCCATGTAGCAGAATATTTATGGATTGCGGCACATGTTAAATATAAGGAAGGGAGTGCAGATTGTAAAAAATATGTTTATGAAAAGCTTTTACTTATCCTGCAGGGAAATGTGTCTTTATATATCTGGGAATTACAGAATGATATAATGAATACTAAAAAATGGAATAAAACTCAACGTGAAAAACTTCAAAAGGTTTTAACATACTTAGAGAACCATCAACAATACATGAAGTATGACGAATACTTAAAAAATGGATATCCAATAGGCACGGGTGTTGCTGAATCTGCGTGCGGGCATTTAGTAAAATGCAGAATGGAGATAACAGGAGCAGGATGGGGTATTGATGGCGCTGAATCAGTATTGAAAATGAGATCAATATACAAAAGTAATGATTGGAATGAATATTGGGAATATATAATTTCTCAATCAAATAAAAATGAGTTTTTCGCTGATGATTATTGGGATGATAAGGATGCAGCACTTTGTGCATAATTTTGGTCACACTCATATCATTTCCAGGTCTGAGAATCGCTCAATTTAGGTACTATAGTGTTTAAGATAATTGCTTTGGGGTAATACTGTAATGTAACATACCCTTTGAGAAAATTGTTTCATACTGATGATATTCGGTATTTTATTCAGAGAAACCCGGAATGCGAAAGTTGGGCGGAGCGGTCTTTCACCCGCGCTCCTTCGGAGCCTGGGCGAAAAATAATTTTCGCACTCCTTTCCCAAAGACGATGTTACATTACCCCCTTACAGAAAAAAATCAGGGGATTTGCCCCTCCCATAAATGGTACAGGTGAATGATACAATGTGCATTGCTAAATTGAAAAAAATGCGTTCCAGTCTGGCATTCCGTCTGACCCTCTGGTATGCCTCTGTCTTCACCCTGTCTTCCTGTCTGGCTTTCCTCTTTTTTTATCTGCTGATTATTGCAGTCATCGGGGAAGGCACAGACCGGGATCTGAAAGAACAGGCAGGAAAGTTTTCCCGTCTGCTTTCTTCCCGCGGCATAGCGGCCGTCAAGGAACTGACACTGCTTGAAGCACAGGCCGCCGGGGAAAGAAAAATCTTTTTCCGCCTGCTTTCCCTGCGGGGGGAAACATTTTCCTCCTCCAACATGTCGTACTGGCAGGATATCGGCATCAGCAGCCGGGCTGTCCGTGAGCTCCTGTCGGGCCAATCCCATGTTTTTGACAGCAGAATTCTTCCGGATCGCAGGCACCGGATCCGGGTGCTGTACACGAATCTGGGGCGGGGAATTATCCTGCAGCTGGGACAGTCCATGGAAAACCTCAGTCGGTTTATGGAAGCATTCCGGAAAATTTTCTTTCTGACCATGTCTTTTCTCATCATCCCGGCAGCGATCATGGGATGGTTTATGGCCCGCAAAGCACTGTCCGGTTTGGGAGAAGTGACCCGCACCGCCCGATCCGTATCTGCAAAAGACCTGAAAGGAAGGGTTCCCTTAAAAAAATGGGGCAGTGAAATCGAAGAACTGGCCCAAACCTTTAACGGAATGCTGGATCGTATGGAGCAGCTGGTCACAGGCATGAAGGAAATGAGCGATAATATAGCGCATGATTTGAAAAGCCCTGTCACCCGTATCCGGGGTATGGCCGAAATTGCCCTGACCACAGACAGTGCAATGGAAGATTTTCAGGGAATGAGTGCGGACATTATCGCCGAATGTGACCGTTTGCTGGAAATGATCCATACCATGCTGCTCATTTCCCGCAGTAAAGCCGGATTGGGAGTTTATACCTTTGCAGATACGGATCTGGCGGAAATCATCCGGGAAGCCGGGGAACTTTTTCAGGTGCCGGCCGAAGACAAAAAGATCCGCCTGAAAACAGAAACCCCGGAACACTGCAGATTCCGGGGAGATACAAAAATGCTGCAGCGTCTTTTTGCCAATCTTCTGGACAATGCCATCCGTCATACATCCGAAGGCGGGGAAGTGGAAATTTCCCTGAGCGAAAAGGAGGCGGAAATATGTATTTCTGTGCGGGATACCGGTTCCGGCATTCCCCCGGAACATCTCCCCCATATCTTCAAACGCTTTTACCGGGCTGACCCCAGCCGCAGCGGAGGGCAGGGGGCCGGACTGGGACTCAGTCTGGCCCGTGCAGTTGCCGAAGCCCACGGGGGGAAAATGGACGCAGAGAGTGAGCTGGGAAAGGGGAGCGTTTTCAGGGTAAGACTGGCTGTCTCCCCGGAAAAATTCAGATCTTCAGATTTTTTTGAATATGCTTCATCAGACCGCCGCTTTTGACCAGTTCCTGCATAAAGGGAGGGATGGGGCGGGTTGAGAATGTTTCACCGCTTTCCTTCCGGACAATTTCTCCGGTATCAAAATCCACTGTCAGACTGCCGCCGGTTTCCAGTCTGTCCGTATCCCCGCATTCCAGAATGGGAAGCCCCATATTGAAGGCGTTTCTGTAAAAAATCCGGGCAAAACTTTTGGCAATCACACAGGAAACACCTGCGGCTTTGATGGCAATGGGTGCATGTTCCCGTGAGGAACCGCAGCCGAAATTCTTCCCGCCCACAATAATATCCCCCTTTCCCACCTTCCCGGCAAATGCCGGGTCCGCATCTTCCATGCAGTGTTTTGCCAGTTCCGCGGGATCACTGGTATTGAGATACCGGGCCGGAATAATCAGATCCGTATCCACGTCATCACCGAATTTCCATATATTTCCGGATATTTTCATATATATTCCTTTTTATTAATGCTTAATTTTGATGAATCGGTAAAAAGCCCAAATTTCAAAATGGCTATTCATAAAATCAGAATGTTGATGCGTATCAAAACCTGATTTTCGGATTTTTTACGAGACCATCAATTTTTAATGTTGAATACTCAGCAGATCGAAAAAATTCTGTTTCCGACCGGCAGTGCTTCTGCTTTCAGACTCCCCTCCCCTGAGGGAGGGGCAGGGGGAGGGTGAAAAATCAGCCGTTTATCCCCCTCACCCCGGCCCTCTCCCGCCCGGGGAGAGGGGGAATTCAGGAAGTTTTCGATCTGCTGATACTTAATGATTCCTCTGCCAGGGAAGTCATTACGACTTCCTGTAATTTCAAAAAACTGGGAAAATCCGGCCAAAATTCCGTTTCACTCCATTTTGGCACTCCAAACAAATCCTTAACGTAATGGCATTGACGCGGAAGCATGGGAAAGAGCAGACATTCACCATTCACCGTTCATAACTCATCATTCTGTAATGTAACATTGTCTTTGAGAAAGGAGTGCGAAAATTATTTTTCGCCCGCGCTCCGAGGGAGCGCGGGCGAAAGACCGCTCCGCCCAACTTTCGCACTCCGGGTTTCTCTGAATAAAATACCGGATATAATCAGCATGAAACAATTTTCTCAAAGGGTACGTTACATTACATCATCATTCACAACTCATCCGGGCTTCCGATTTTTCCCAGAACTGCCGAGGCTGCTGCCACGGCCGGATTGGAAAGATAGACTTCGCTTTCGGGGTGTCCCATGCGTCCGACAAAATTCCGGTTGGTGGTGGCAACTGCCCGCTCCCCTTTGGCAAGAATTCCCATATATCCGCCCAGACAGGGGCCGCAGGTGGGGGGACTGATAATGGCCCCGGCCTGTGTGAAAATTTCAAACAGTCCTTCTTTCAAAGCGGTGTTATACACACAGGGGGTGCTGGGAATGATAATCAGACGGACACCCTTGGCGGCCTTTTTGCCTTTGAGTACGGCCGCTGCCGAGCGCATATCTTCAATCCTGCCGTTGGTGCAGGAACCGATGACGGCCTGATCAATGATGATTTCCCCGACTTCGCTGATGCCTCTGGTATTTTCCGGCAAATGGGGAAAGGCCACCTGTGCTTCAATATTGCTTACATCGTATTCAATGACTTTGGCATATACCGCATCTTCATCACTGCGGTAATTCTTATAGGGACGGACTGCCCGCGGGGAAACATAGGATTCGGTTTCCGCATCCGGTGCAATAATCCCGTTTTTTCCCCCGGCTTCAATAGCCATATTGGCCATGGTCAGACGACCGGCCATGCCCATCTGTTCAATGACCGGCCCGGTGAATTCCATAGCCATGTACAGGGCACCGTCCACCCCGATATCGCCGATGGTATAAAGAATCAAATCTTTCCCCTCCACCCAGGGACTGAGTGTTCCTTTATAAACAAAACGGATACTTTCAGGAACTTTGAGCCAGACTTTGCCCCTAATCATGGCAGCCGCCAGATCCGTACTGCCGATGCCCGTGGAAAAGGCCCCCAGTCCGCCGTAGGTACAGGTATGACTGTCTGCACCGATAACCAGATCCCCGGGCAGCACCAGCCCCTTTTCCGGCAGCAGGGAATGCTCCACCCCCATTTCGCCTGCATCAAAAAACCAGGTCAGTTCCTGTTCTTTGGCAAAATCCCGCAGTTCTTTGGCCTGCATGGCCGAGGCAATGTCTTTATTGGGAACAAAATGGTCCGGCACCAGGATCACCCGGTCTTTGTCAAAGACTTTTTCCGCCCCGCTTTCCCGGAACTGACGGATGGCAATGGGCGCGGTAATATCATTTCCCAAAGCAATGTCCACATCCGCATTGATCAGATCGCCCGGCACCACTTTCTCCTGCCCGGCGCGGGCCGCCAGGATTTTTTCTGTTATGGTCATCCCCATAATACATATCTCCTTAAAAATTAATCATTATCTGTTTTCAGCACAGACAGAAACGCGGCCTGCGGAATCATCACCTGCCCGACCATCTTCATACGTTTTTTTCCTTTTTTCTGTTTTTCCAATAATTTCCGTTTCCGGCTGATGTCTCCGCCGTAGCATTTGGCGGTCACATCCTTGCGGAAGGGGGAAATGGTGGAGCGGGATATGATTTTTGCACCGATGGTTCCCTGAATGGCAATTTTAAACATCTGCCGGGGAATTTCCTCTTTGAGTTTGTCACAGGCCATGCGCCCTCTTTCCACCGCACGTTCCCGATGCACCAGCTGGGCCAGGGCATCCACTTTTTCCCCGTTAATGAGAATATCCAGTTTCACCAGATCCGTTTCCCGGTAATCCGTAATTTCATAATCAAAAGAACCGTATCCCTGAGTAACAGATTTAAGTTTATCATAAAAATCATAAATCACTTCGGCCAGGGGCATTTCAAAAATCATTTCCAGCCGCTCACTGGTCAGATACTGATAATTTTTACTGATTCCCCGCCGCTCCATGCAAAGGGACATAACAGCCCCCATATAGCGGTCCGGCACGATAATGGCGGCCCGGATAAAGGGCTCCCTTGTGCTCTGAATTCTGGTGGGGTCCGGATACAGGGCCGGGTTGTCAATTATCATCACTTCCCCGTCATTCATGGTGATTTCATAGCGCACGGACGGCGCGGTAAGAATGAGGGAAAGGTCGTATTCTCTTTCCAGTCTTTCCTGTACCACATCCAGATGCAGCAGTCCCAGAAAACCGCAGCGGAAACCGAAGCCCAGGGCCACGGAGGTATCTTTTTCATAAATCAGGGAGGCATCGTTGAGTTTGAGTTTTTCAATGGCTGCTGCCAGTTCTTCATAATCATCCGAGGCCACCGGGTAGATAGAGGAAAAAACAACGGGTTTGGTATCCCGGAAACCGGATTTCGGGCTTGCACAGGGCTGTTTTTTATGGGTGACGGTATCTCCGCAGCGGGTATCGCTGACGGTTTTGATTCCGGCTATCATATATCCGACCTGCCCTGCGGCCAGCTCTTTCTGCGGAACTCTGATAATGCGGAAAATCCCCACTTCCTCCACTTTGTAGGAGGCATTATTGGACATGAATGTAATGGTATCCCCGGGCCGGATTCTCCCGTCAAATACCCGGAAATGAACAATGGTTCCCCGGAAGGGATCATAATGGGAGTCAAAGATCAGAGCCTTTAAAGGAGCATCCGGATCACCTTCGGGGGGCGGCAGCAGACGGACAGCCGCTTCCAGAATATCTTCCACCCCTTTTCCGGTTTTGGCCGAAGTCAGAATTGCGGTTTCCGGATCCAGTCCCAAATCATCGGCAATCTGCTCCCGGGTTCTTTCAATATCTGCGGAGGGCAGATCAATTTTATTGATGACCGGAATGATTTCCAGATTATGATCCAGGGCAAGGTAAAGATTGGCAAGGGTCTGGGCTTCCACTCCCTGACTGGCGTCAATGAGCAGAAATGCCCCTTCGCAGGAAGCCAGCGCGCGGGAAACCTCATAACTGAAATCCACATGTCCCGGGGTGTCAATCAGATTCAGACTGTATTCATCCCCCTTTTTGTCGGTATAGGGAAGACAGACCGTCTGACTTTTGATTGTGATGCCCCGTTCCCGTTCAATATCCATATTATCCAGGATCTGATCCTGGAAATCCCGCTCCGAGACAATATCTGTCGCCTGAATCAGACGATCCGACAGGGTGGATTTTCCGTGGTCAATATGGGCAATAATACTGAAATTACGAATATTTTTCATATAAAGTATCTAATGAATCCTTCCGGGTAATTTTATCAGGGGACAGGGAAAGGGGTTCTCCGAACCCTTTGCTTTCCGCTGCCTTCAATCTTTTCCCCCGTCCCTTCGGAACGGTGAAAGGATTGACAATAAGGTCTTTGCTGCCGGAAACCGGGTGAATATTTTATTCCGTAAAATCCGGAGTTGACACAAGAGCATATTCCAGCTATAGTAAAGAGTTGTTTAATATGGATTATTACTTTTATCAGATTGCTGCTTACTATGTCAACCCTGATACGGACCCGGACACAGGCACTATGACCAGAAAATCTAATTTGGACCTGCCTCAGGAAAAATCCGATAATGATACCCATATCCTTATTGTTGATGATGATGCAACTGTAAGATTCCTGATGAATGAATTTATGGAAACAGTGGGGTATCGTTCCCTGATGGCTGCCAGCGGAGAGGAAGCACTGGAAAAACTCAGAAATGAATCCGTGGATGTGGTAATAACCGATATCATGATGCCCGGTATGGACGGTCTGGAACTGACCGAACTGATCCGCCAGAAATACAACTGTGAAATTATCGTGATGACGGGATACAGCGGAGATTATTCTTATGAAGAAGTAATCAACAAAGGTGCCAGTGACTTTGTTTTCAAGCCGGTGCGTTTTGAAGAACTGCTGCTGAGACTCAAACGGGTGCTGCGGGAGCGTTTTTTGAAGGAAAAACTGCGCAGACTGGCCATTACCGACGATCTGACCAAACTTTTCAATGCGCGGCATTTTTACAAGCAGTTAAAACATGAAACAGACCGCTGCGGACGGTATAAACACCCTCTTTCTCTTCTGCTGCTGGATATTGATCATTTCAAATCCTATAATGATACATACGGTCATCTGGCGGGGAATCATGTTCTGGCAAGACTGGGGGAAACCATCCGGAAAACCCTCCGGAAAATGGATTCGGCCTATCGCTACGGCGGAGAGGAATTTACCATTATTCTGCCCGAAACCAACGGGGAGGAGGCGCGGAATGCGGCCCGCAGAATTGCCGATGCGGTCATCGCGGAAAAGTTTGAGCCCAAACCGGGAACAACCGTGAATATTACCATGAGTATCGGTGTGGCAGAATACAGCGCGGGCGAAGAACTGGAAGCTTTTATCAAAAGGGCGGATATGGCCATGTTTGCCTCCAAGCAGAGCGGCCGCAACCGCATTACATTCTACTCTCCGGAAGATTTTTCCTGAACCTTCTGTGACCCTCCGTTTTTCCCTCTTCTGCCAGACACTTCCCCTTCTTCCCGGAAAGAATGAAAAAAGACCGCGGCCCCGGGGCCTGCCCCGGTGATACAGTCGCCCTGTAAGGATTCCGGACGGCTGTTCCGGTGTTCAGACGGGAAAGTTGTTTCGTACCGCTTCCTTACTTCCGCAGGCGGTTCATTTTTCCGCTAATCCGGCAGAAATCTGTAATGCCCGCTGATGGGATAATCAAAGATCATATCCTCTGTTTCCGGGCCTCTGCCGATATTGTGGATGATGAGGGGTCGTCTGCCGTCCGCGGAACGCAGATGGGAAACCATACCGATATGGGGAAGGTTGGGGGGCAGCCGCCATGTAATGAGATCACCCGGCTGATAATCATCCGCATTCCGCGTGACCGCAAGTTCTTTTCCCTTTCGCCGGAAAAAAGTCTGCAGATTGGGAACCCTGCGGTGGTCTATATTGCTGTCCGGTCTGCGCAGCCCCCATATTTTGGGGTAAAGGGAAAAATGCCGCCGCATATCTTCATGCACTTCTTTTTGCAGATCGATCCCCACTGCCCGGTAAGAACGGATAATCAGATCGGTGCATACCCCGGTACTGTCCGGCACATCGCCCATGGGATAGGCGATTTTACGGTAACTGCCGTCATAGGTAACCTTATGGCGGGTGCGCTCCGCTGCCGCTGCAATGAGTTTTCCGCTAAAACCCGGGGGCAGGGATTCCTGTGAACATGCGCAGGAGGGAAAATACAGGAAAATCAGTGCCAGTCGGAAAAAAAGCATATTTTTCTTCATGGAGAGATAATCTTTTGGTTTTCGGGCATGACAATCACCCGGTTTCGTCCTTTTTCTTTTGCCGTGTAGAGAGCCTTGTCCGCAGCTGCAAAAAGATCATAATCGGCTTTTGTCATGCTGGCAACTCCGAAACTGGCCGTAACATGACCGGCCCGGGGGAAATCATGGGCCGCAATCAGTCTGCGCAGCTTTTCCGCCAGAATTTCCGCTCCTTCCCCTTCGGTTTCCGGCAGAAGAACAGCAATTTCTTCTCCGCCCCAGCGGGAGGGAAGATCCGCGCCGCGGATATTTTCCCGGATAATTTCGGAAACTTCTTTCAGAACCCTGTCCCCGGCCTGATGCCCGTAAGTATCATTCACACTTTTGAAATGATCCAGATCCGCCAGTATCAGGGACAGGGGGTGGCAGTAACGCTCGCATTTGGATATTTCCTGCTGGAAAAAAAGCTCAAACACCCGGCGGTTATACAAACGGGTCAGGGAATCCAGATGCGCGGCCTGCTTGTCCTTTATCTGCCGCATTCCTTTGCGGATACGGGCCAGCAGGGTTTTATGGTTAAAGGGTTTGGATATATAATCATCGGCTCCGGTATCCAGTCCCGCCACTTCATCATCACTTGTGCTTTTGGCCGTAAGCATAATAATATAAATAAAACTGTATTTGTGGTTGTTTTTTACATTGCGGCAGACCTCCAGGCCGTCCATTTTCGGCATCATCAGATCCAGCAGTACCAAATCGGGAATCCGGGTAAAAATTTTTTCCAGCGCCTCTTCCCCGTCTGCCGCCATATCCACATCATAGTTTTCTCTTTCCAGTATCCGGGCCAAAATGCTGCGGATTTTCTTATGGTCGTCTACGACCAGTATTCTGCCTTTTTTTGACTCCATATCAGCTCCTGTCATGATTCACGGCCTTTCCTTCTTCCCCGGATTTTCGGGTCAGTGGAATTGTAAAGGTAAAAACACTGCCCTCCCCGATTCGGCTCTTTACCCATATTTCCCCCCCCTGCATTTCCACAAATTTTTTGCTGATGGTCAGTCCCAGACCGGTTCCGGATGCTTTTCGGGTAGATGAGCTGTCTGCCTGATGAAACATGCGGAAAACAGCGGATAAATCTTTTTCATCCATTCCGCATCCTGTATCCTCAGTCTCAAAATATCCCATTCCCCTGTGCGTATATCCCCGCAGTGTCACTTTGCCCTTATCCGTAAACTTGACGGCATTGCTGAGAATATTAAAAAAAATCTGTCTCAGGCGCAGGGGATCGGCACAGAGTTCCATTTCCGATATTTCCGTATCTATTTCAAGTTCCTTCTGCATGGCCATTCTTCGGATGGTCGGAAGCACTTCCTCCAGAATTTCCGACAGGGAAACCGGCCCGGCATAGACCCGGATTTTTCCGGCCTCGATCCTGGAAACATCCAGCAGATCATTAATCAGGCGCAGGAGATGCTGCCCGTCTTCTTCTATATCTTTTGCAATTTCAGATATTTCTTTTGCATCCGGCAGCATATCCGGATCCGTAAGCAAAGGGATATTACCCAGAATAACCGTAAGCGGTGTCCGGAGTTCATGACTGACGGTATTGATAAAATCACTTTTTACCCGGTTGGCCTGTTCTGCCGCCTCTTTGGCGGCCATCAGGGATTCTTCGCTCTGCTTCCGCAGACTTATATCCGTAAGAGAAGCAACAAACATGTGTTCTTCCCCGATTATCATTTCATTTACAGCCAGCTCCATAGGAAAAACACTGCCGTCTCTGCGCTTTCCCCTCACCTCCCGGCCGATGCCGATGACCCTTTTTTTCCCGGTTTTCAGATATTGCTGCACATAATGATCGTGCTGACTGTGAAAGGGTTCCGGCATCAGCATATTTACATTCCGTCCGATGACTTCCTGGGCACTGTAACCGAAGATCCGTTCGGCAGCCGCATTGAAATCCCGGATAAGCCGCTGTGCATCCATGGTAACAATGCCGCTGGCAACAGTTTCCAGAATGGTGCGGTTTTTTATCAGACTTTCCCGGAGTGATTTTTCGGCCTGCATACGCAGGCGGTCGTTCCGGAAGGCCTGTATGATATTCCCGCAGGTGCTCAGAAAAGGATTCAGAAAAGTAACCAGTTCCTCATCATATCCCCCGGGCCGGTTGGCAATGCCCACCATGCCGATAAACTCTTTGCCGGAAAAAAAGGGAAGTCCCAGAAAGGCTTTCAGTGGCGGATGCCCGGGGGGGCGGCCGCCGGAGCGGGGATCATTGTCCGGATCATTGGAAATAACCGTTTCGGCCCTGCGCAGCACCGCGCCGAACAATGAGTTCAGATTCCGGAATTCCAGCCCCCGGGGAGAATTTTCTTCATAAAATTTCCGGGTTTCCGCATCCCAGGCAATATTGCTGATGGCATGGGTTTTCAGATAGACGGTATGATCCGGTTCATAAAACACTTCGCCGATAAAACCGTATTCACTGCGGGTAATGGCAAGCAGATTGGATAGGAGTCTGTCAAATAAATCGCGCGGGTCCGTATTGGTAATAAATTCGGACTGGGCCTTTGAAATGGCCCGAAGCAGATGATGTGCGGAATCCGAATATTTGTCGGCAGATGCGGATGATTTCATTTGGTTTACCTGTAAATTTATTTGACTTTACCGCAGGGTGCGTCAGGTTCCGCAAATGTGCTTTCAACTTTCGGAACACCTGTTTTTAAGCGGTTATAAATGTCTTCCGGTGTATAACTGCCCCCTGATTCGGGCGGGGCAGTCTTTTTTTCACCATTCACCATTCACCCGTCATCATTCACCTCCTCCCCCCAAATCCTTTCAAACCCCAAAGACACGACCGCATATTTCCGAAGACGCAGGTTTCCGTGCCGTTTTTCCAGAATTTCCCCGTAATCCTTCACCTGTATCCTAGCATTCTCCATCTCCCGTACCATCTGCGGAAGGCTCCGGAGTTCCTTCTGCGTGAGTTTCCGGGCCTGTTCCCCGCTCAGTCCGGTCTCTTTGAGTTTCACGAATTTGAATTCAATCAGGATATCCAGAATTTTATACTTCCGCATATCGGGCCGGATGATCATGGTCAGGTCCGCATATCGCCGGTCGGTTTCGCTTTCCGAGTCCATGATATAAAGGATGTCGTTGTACAGCAGGGTGAGGAAGGCCGTTTTCACGGTCAGCTCGTTGGCCCACCGGTAATCGGGGTTGTGGAATACCCTGAAATATCTCTGCTCCACGAATTCGCACAGGGGCCGCATATCTCCTTTCTGATACAACTGTTTGGCCGCCGTAATACCTTCGTCTCTGTCCCGGGGATCCGGCAGGAGCATGGTCTGGATTTTTTCGGCATACAGTTTCCGTATGACCAGGTTGGGAACCTTCAGGGCGATTTCACCCTCATCCGTTATGTCATACAGGGTCAGCACACCGAAATAATAAAGAAAGGAAATCATAAAAGCATGATCCCTGCTCTCATCCGTGAGCATCTCCCGGATGCCGAAACGGTCAGAGATTCCGGATATCACTGCCTGATGATTTTCTCTTACCAGATTTATAAGCACCTGACCTCCTTCGGGAATCCGGGAAATATATTCCAGTTTGCCAGCGTCCATGGCCAGGTTGGAATCCAGCATTTCTCTGGGATATTTGCAGGTTTCGTAAAACGCCTTCATGAAATAGAGGGTCAGGGTGGGGTTGTAAACTGCCTCATCCGCATCCGGGGCGAATTTGTATCCGTTATACCAGGTCCGTATCATTTCCAGGGTTTCGGAAACTTTTTCTTCTTCCAGGCCGCAGTCCCGGACCGTATCCCTGACGGAAGTTTCTGTTTCCGCATGGGTAAAACCGCACAGATCATTGAACAGCGGTTTGAGATAGATATTCTCCGCAATATTGTACCCGCTGGTGATGTCGCTCATAACCACAGGGGAGACCCCGGTGATGAATATCCGGTCGAACAGGGAATGGCTTGTGGAGGATTTCACGGCTTTGAAGACGGTTTTCAGAGCACCTTCTTTGCGTACCAGTCTCTCATAGGTATCCTCACTGCTTCTGTTTATCCCCATCACAACCTCGTTGGCAAAGTTGTCGTATTCGTCTATGAGAAGGTAAACCGGATAATCCGTCATGCGGACGGCGGAAATGAGTGAGGCTATGGAACTGACAGCGTCATCAGGACTGATTTTTACTCCCCGGATATCATAGTCCCCGTAATATCTGAGGAAATCCTCAATACAGGTATTGATATGGTTGTACAGGGAGCGTCTGATATCCTGCACGCTCCCCGAAGGGTCCACACAGGAAAAATCCCACTGAAGGATGAAATACCGGTTGTGCAGCGGGGTGGGGTTTTTCCCGATTTTCA
This sequence comes from Desulfobacteraceae bacterium, assembly GCA_011390755.1. Taxonomy (GTDB): domain Bacteria; phylum Desulfobacterota; class Desulfobacteria; order Desulfobacterales; family Desulfococcaceae; genus JAABRU01. The sequence goes on from JAABRU010000105.1 coordinate 20,335, forward strand.
GATGACCGAACAGGGTGTCAAATTCTCCGGCTTTGGCCACATCATAATAATTGGACAGCATGGAAAGCAGCAGGCTTTTGCCGAAGCGCCGGGGACGGAGGAAAAGCTGATAGGTTCCTTTTTCCAGCAGGGGAATCCGGTCTGTCCGGTCGCAGTAAAAATAGTCATTGCTGATGATTTTGTGAAAATCGCATATGCCGTAGGGAAATTTCATGGGGTTTCTCCTTTGTCCGGGAAGTTGTTTTTTTCTTTATACCACCGTCCGGTGACTTATTCAAGAAATTGTCTGAACCGGGATTATGGCGAATTTTCAGAAATCCGGTTTCTGTAATACGTCCCCGGGTCCCCTTCTGAATCTTCATCTGAGTCCGGAAATTTAAGTGAATCCGGCCTGTGTTTTCGCTCCAGACGTATCCACTGAAAGCACCGGTGTTTAACCTGAATTGAGCGATTCTTTATCATAAAAGTTGCTGAGAGCCTGATATGCCGGGTTTTTCGGGTTCAAAGCCTGTCACCCGTTGGGTGAAACCATAAAAAACGTCGCTTAGCTGCTATCAGCGGGTGGGAATCACATTCTGCCCTGAAATCAAGCATGTGGCCTGTTTCTGCGATTAGCGGCCATGTCGTAATCAGATCGCCCCGGAATTCTTCAAAGAATTCTTTCATTCTTCCATGAAAACTGTCATCCCTGTCAAAAAGGGCAGTTATCGGCCCTGTATCAATGAGTGTCAGCAGATCGAAAAGTTTTCCCCGGATATGTTTTTACGACTGTCCCGGAGTGCAGAAATTGTATTTTAGCACGGCCCCGGTTCCGACTCCCCATGCAAAAATACAATTGAGTGTGACCAAAATTATGCACAAAGTGCTGCATCCTTATCATCCCAATAATGATGAAGCCGTAAAAAGTCAGATTTTTGAAAATCGCTGTTAATAAAATCAGTAAATTAATGTGTATCAAAAGCTGATTTTCCGACTTTTTATATGAAAGTCTCCGGAGTGCAAAAAATAAGCGAAGCGGTTTTTGCATATTACCGGTGACTTTCATGCTTCGTTGTGACCCTGCGGTCATGGCCGTTTATATGAAAGTCCTGCACAACCCGTTACGGGGCTCCGCCCCGTAACGCATTTTTCCGGGGCTCCGCCCCGTACACAGTATGAGGCGGAGCCTCACCTCCGGTGTTACGGGGCGGAGCCCCGGAACGAGTCCGGGGAGAGAAAGTGTCTGCGAAAAACCGGCCTCGGCCTTAATTTTCGCACTCCGCGCAGCTTTCATGCTTTGCTGTGAGTTATTCCTCATGGCAGTTTATATGAAAGTCCTGCACAACCCGTTACGGGGCTCCGCCCCGTACACAGTATGAGGCGGAGCCTCACCAACAGTTTTTAGTGCTGATTTACATTAATATGCTAATATATCATTAAATTTTGTTTTTGTCTAGTGCTCTGTCAAGGTTAATCTGACGGGTATGTAACATATTGAATTTTTTTGTAGGGTGGGCAAAAGCGCAGCGCTGCCCACCGATTCAGGTGGGCACGGAAAAACATGTGCCCACCCTACTGATTTACATTAATATGCTAATATATCATTAAATTTTGTTTTTGTCTAGACTTTTATGAATAATCCAGGGTAGGTGCAATACAGATTTCCGGAAAAGGGCATATCAGGGATATAGAAATCTTGATTTTTTTCAGGATTCATATTATTTCAACATTGCTGATGAGATGCACCGCCGTGTGTTTCGTTTATACATCTCTACCAATGTCATTGACGTAAGCAGAATATTCCCCTCCCCCCGTGGGAGGGGAATCTTACGTCAATGACATTGACATCTCTGCGGAAAATGATGAAAAGGAATGATATGCAGGCACAGACAAATGTTATCGCTCCGGGGGCAAGGGTTGTGATTCGGGATGCGGAATGGCTGGTTCGCAGGGTATCCAGAACATCCGGCGGCGGACATGCCTTATCTGTCATCGGCATTTCGGAACTGGTTAAGAACAAAGAATCCATATTTCTTGATGAGATTGACAAAGACATTGAGGTGCTTGATCCGGTGGATACCAGACTGGTGCCGGATTCTTCCGGTTCCTATCAGAAATCCATTCTTTATATGGAAAGTCTGCTGCGGCAGACAGCTCCCACAGATGAAAATCTGTATATCGGGCACAGGGCGGCCATGGATCTTGTTCAATATCAGCTTGACCCTGCAGTTTTAGCCCTTGAGCAGCCCAGGCAGCGCATTCTGATTGCGGATGCGGTGGGGTTGGGGAAAACTTTGGCCTGCGGCATTCTTGTCAGTGAGCTGATCCGGCGCGGACGCGGCAAAAGAATACTGGTGCTGGCGGTAAAAAGTATGCTGACCCAGTTCCAGAAAGAAATGTGGAGCCGTTTTACCATTCCCCTTGTCCGTTTGGACTCCATCGGTATCCAGCGGGTCCGGTCCCGGATTCCCACAAACCATAATCCTTTTTATTATTATGACAAAGCCATCATTTCCATTGATACCCTGAAACAGGATTCGGAATACCGCACTTATCTTGAAAATGCCTTTTGGGACATCATTGTTATTGATGAGGCACATAATGTTGCCCAGCGGGGGAAAGGCTCATCTCTGCGTGCAAAACTGGCGGGACTGCTGGCAGGCAGATCAGACACCCTTATTATGCTTTCTGCAACGCCCCACGACGGTAAAGCCCGCAGTTTTGCCAGCCTGATGAACATGCTTGACCCCACTGCCATTGCCAATCCGGATGATTACGGCCCTGATGATATAAAAGGGCTGTTCATCCGCCGTTTTAAAAAAGATATTCAGGATCAGGTGCAGAAAGCCTTTAAAAACAGGGAGATCAGCAAGGCATACTGCGAGGCCGGTGAGGCGGAAGAAAATGCATTCGGTGTTTTTTCAGAACTGAAGTTTGAAAAACCGGATCAGCGCAGGGGGGCCAACCGTTTATTACATAGCCGGTTATTTAAAACCACCCTGGAAAAGGCCCTGTTTTCCAGCCCCGCGGCCTGCCTGAAAACCATTGAAAACAGGATGAAACGCCTTGAAAAAGATAAAGACAGTGATGCACAGAAAGATATTGCACAGCTTGAAATTTTTTACAATGCGCTTGCACTTATTACACCGGAAAACTTTTCAAAATATCAGAAACTGCTTTCTATTGTTAAGGACAAAAAACATGGTTTCGGATGGACCGGGAAATCTGCGGATGAGAGACTGGTGATTTTTACCGAACGCATTGAAACATTAAAATTTTTACATGAGCATTTATCCGCTGACCTGAAATTGAAGGATAAACAGGTGGAAATCCTTCATGGCGGCATGTCTGATATTGAACAGCAGCGGGTGGTGGAGGAATTCGGAAAAGAAGAGGCCCCTGTCAGACTTCTGATTGCATCGGATGTGGCTTCCGAGGGCATCAATCTGCATTATCTGAGTCATCATCTGATCCATTTTGATATTCCCTGGTCTTTGATGGTGTTCCAGCAGAGAAACGGGCGCATAGACCGGTACGGACAGGAAAAAACGCCCTATATTCTCTACCTTGTCAATCAAAGTACAAATCCGAAGATCCGGGGGGATTTACGCATTCTGGAACTGCTGATCCGTAAAGATGAGGAAGCCGTGAAAAATATCGGGGACCCATCCGCCCTGATGGGAGTTTATGATATTGACGGGGAAGAAAGAATCACAGCCCATGCCATGGAGCAGGGCAAAAGTGAAGCTGAATTTGAAGAAAATCTGGATAAAAATGTCATGGATGCTTTTGATCCGCTGAAAATTCTCATGCAGGGAGCAGAAAAGCCCTCTGTGAAAAACCCCATGGAACAGCTTAACACCATGCCGTCTTTATATGCAGATGATTATCAGTATCTGAAAGCAGCCATTGAATATCTGAAACAAAGGGAAACGCTTCAGACAGAGTTTATTGATGAAGAACAGAAAATCATCCTGACGGCAACTCAGGATCTGAAACATCGTCTCCGGTTTACCCTTCCCGGGGAAGCCCGGCCCGGCGATGATATGTTTGTTCTTTCCGCAGATAAAGATGAAATGCAGGAAGAAATAAAAAGAAGCCGCAAAGATGAAAATGCCTGGCCCGGCATCCATTATCTCTGGCAGCTCAATCCGGTTCTGGAATGGATCAATGACAAAGTGACAGCCGGATTCGGACGCCATGAGGCTCCGGTTTTATCTCTCCAGGGTGCGCTTTCGGCTGGGGAAACGGTTTTCATTATTTCCGGGCTGATTCCCAATCTCAAGGGGCATCCCCTGATACATCAATGGTACGGGGTAAGATTTCAGGGCAGGGAATTTGTTGAAACTGTATCATTCAGCAGGATTCTGGCTGAAACGGGTTTGGGAAAAACCGGGTTTCCCAATCGTGAAATAAGCCCTGATACGGAATCTGTCCGCAGCCTTCTTCCAGCAGCCATAAAACAGGCAAGGCTTCATATCAGCAGTCAAAGAAAAATCTTTGAGGAAAAGATCAATAAAAAATTGAACGAAAATCTGAATGCACTGGACAGTCTAAGGGAAAAGCACCACAGGCTGCTTGAACTCTTTTATGAATCAAAAAAGCAGCAGGCCCTGAAAAATCAGCAAAAGCGGGAAATTGACCGCAGGTTTGACGAGTTTATCCAATGGGTGGAGGAAACCATGACAACAGAGGACAATCCCTTTATTCAGATTATTGCAGTTCTCCGGGGGGTCGCATAATGGCAATGGATATTACCGGCATCCGCAATGAAAATGAATTCTATACCCATCATTACCTGTCCGCCATACTGGAAAATGATCTGAAAGATGTATTCAGCCTGTGGAAGCGCAGGGAAGAAGAAAAAGATATTCCCCAGCCGCATACCCTGCTTCGTGCCCTGAGAAAGGATTTTTTCATCCGGCAGAGTCTTCTGGAGCGGGAGCGCAGTACGGAAGAGCGGATGAATATCCAGCAGGAATTTACAGGAAAACTGCTTTCCGCACTGGGATATGATTACTGAACTTGCGCAGCTATTTTGCGGTTTAATCATTTTAACTACCTGAAACAATAATATATTATGTCTATATTTATCCAAATAAGTATTTTTGGATATGTTCTAATTTC
>JAABRU010000278.1 GCA_011390755.1 Desulfobacteraceae bacterium
CCAGCACCGCGGCACCCAGCACCCCAGCACCCCCCGGCAAAAAAAAGATTACAGTTGCATGAAATTATGCAAACATGCCCGGTGTTTCCGCAGCTTCCACCTTTCTGGGTTTTTTGTGAATATCCATGGGAATATCCCCCAGGCTCCGATCAATATCCGTACGGACATCTTTGACGGTTTTACTGTTACCGTCTTTTTCCATTGTCAGTGTGAAAGTGCGGTCGTCTTTGAGCCCCCGGAACCAGAAATCCCCGAAGTTGTCGGTTTCCGCGGTGAATGTCTCCCCGGACGCATCGTCCTTCAGGGTGCAGACGGCCCCGATAATCACCTCTTTTTCCACAGGGTCATAGAGGGTGCCCCCGACAAATTTTTTCGGCAGATGTTTATAATAAACGCGGGATTTGGTTCCGGCCTCCGGGTTGAGCAGTTCCGCGTCTGCTATGAAGTCTTTGAATTCCTCCTCCTCCCCGAATTTCAGGGCCTCGGTGGGGCACTGATCCACACAGCGGGGCACGGGCCACTCCTCCGGATCATTGTCCAGCAGGTGCGCGCAGCCCGTGCATTTCTGGGCAATATTCAGGTTTTCATTAAAGAAGATGGCATTATGGGGGCAGGCATCCGCGCAGAGTTTGCAGCCCGTGCATTTTTCCGGATCCACAATCACCAGACCGTCCCCCCTTTTGTAAATGGCCTCTGATTTGCACTGTGCGATACAGGGCGCATCGTCACAGTGGTGGCAGAGTCTGGGAATATAGGTCACTTTGACTTTGGGAACCTGCCCCCGCACCAGCTCGGTGATACCGATCCAGAACTGGCCCGTATCGGGCTGGGGTTTGGCATAGGGGGTCCAGTCATTGGCCACATGCTCGTCCTTGCAGGCGATCTGGCAGCAGTAGCAGCCGTTGCATACGGAAAGGTCTATGGCAAATACTTTCATTATTTCTCTCCTTTATCAATCACCCAGGCATCAAATCTCAGACCGGCGGCCGGATCATATTTCCGGTTAAATGCGTCAGGATACTCTTTTTTCCACCGGTCCATTTCCTCACCGCTCACTCTTGCCACTTCCACCAGATAACCGCCGCCGATCTGGCCCACGCAGTTTTCCGATGTGACAGGCCCGGGGGTAATGGTGTTAATGGCCCCGCCCCTTTCGATTTCACCGCTTTTGATGGGATCATGGCGCGCGCCGTGGTCAATATAGGCCACTCCCTCTCTCAGCCGCTCCGTGATGTATGCACCGGCCAGCACAATGCCGCGTTCATTGAACACCTTGACAATGTCACCGTTTTTAATGCCGCGCTTTTCCGCTTCTTTGGGGTTGAGCCACAGGGGTTCATATTTGTATCCGTCCGGGCCGGTTATTTTGCAGGTCGGGGCCTCACGGGTCCAGGTAATATCATCGCACTGGGCATGTACCCGCCATCTGCCGTGATTGGACATAATCAGCAGGGGAAACATTTTGGCCCGGTGACTGGAAAGGCGCTCATCGTGATTTTGGCTTTTTTCTATCCATTTGGGAATGGGCGGTCTTTCTTTGTCATCGGGAAAATGTTGGGCCAGGCTTTCGGAAAAAAATTCCAGTTTGCCGCTGGGAGTGGGAAGGGGGCTGTTTTCCGGATCTTCGTAGAATTTTCTGAAACCGGGTGTATCATTTTCCCAGTCTTCGGCGGTATTGTAGCACCAGTATTTTTTCTCCTGCAGGTCTTCCCATTTCACCAGTTTTTCGCCGCCCATGTATTCCCACACTTTTTTCTGCAAATCGGCAATGGTCATGCCGTCGGTCATTTTTTCTTCCAGATCAAATTTTTTGGCCACTTCCAGCACGGCCTCAAAATCACTTTTGGATTCCCCGACCGGTTCAATGGCCTTTTCTGCCAGCATGATATTGGGCTGCTGGGTTCCCTGACGGATATTGGTAAGAATATCATCCACTTCCATATAGGTATTGGCCGGAAGGATGATATCCGCATACAGGCAGTCATTTTCCAGCCAGGGATGCTGGGCCACCATGCACTCAATTTTGGGGCTCTGATGGGACAGCTGAATTTCATGGCCGTGGTTCCAGCAGGTAATCCGGCAGGGACTGTCGGACCAGATCATGTGAATTTCGGTTCCGCCTTTTTCTTTGGGAAGCGGATATTCATAATGGTTGAACTGGTCTTTCACCAAAGCGTTCTGCGCACCCGTTCCCCGGAAAGTGACCGGTTCGTCCGAAAGAATGGCCTTATGTATCAGTGTTTTGGGGATAACCTGGGCCTGCCAGGCCGTTACAGAGGACAGCACCGGAAGGGCCAGCCGTTCTTCAATTTCCGGGTTCCAGAAAAAAGTGCCGCCCAGTCCTTCCGCGCGGGGCAGTCCGAAATAGGTGAACTGATGCTGATGCACACCCGGGCCGCCCAGTCCCTGCATTCCCAGCAGAATACATTCCAGGCGGGCCGGTTCATGGGAAAAAGGCCCTCTGACCAGACCGCCCCCGAAATAATGGGCAATGGATGTGGTTTTTCTGGCAAATTCCCGTGCAAATGCCTTGATGGTCCATTCCGCGACACCGCATTTTTTCGAGGCCCATTCCGGGGTCTTGGGCACACCGTCCTCTTGGCCCAGCACATAGGCCTTTACTTTGTCAAATCCCACGGTATGGGTTTCCACATATTCCTTATTATAGGTTCCCTCGGTGATCCACATCCAGATAATGGCCAGCTGCAGGGCCGCATCCGTATTGGGCAGAATGGGAATCCATTTGTCCGCATGAACCGCAGCACCGTAGTTGCAGTCCGGGCAGATATACACCTGTTTGATTCCCACTTCTGTCCAGAAATAGGACAGACGGCTGGCAAACTGCCCGGTAAAGCCCCAGGGTGTGGTTTCCGGATCGCAGCCCCAGAACAGCACCATGTCCGCATGTTCGGTGGTGTCTTTCACAATATTGGCGGCCGGATACATGATGCCCTGCGCCCCCTGGCCCCAGACATGTTTGGAACCCCAGTACCAGCCTTCCCAGCTGTCGGGATTGCGCACCTGCAGGGTAAAACCGCCCAGATTTTCCAGCAGTACGCCCGGATGTCCGTGGGGCGTGTTGATGGTTTTGCATTCGCCGTGACCGTCCCCCTGCAAAAGGATGGCGTTGGGCCCGTATTCTCTGTGGATTCTTTTGATTTCACCTGCGATGATTTCTGCGGCCTCATCCCATGAAATACGGACATATTTGCTTTTGCCCCGGTTTTGGGGATTCCGATCGCCATTGGGATCCCAGTCCACTCTTTTCAGGGGATATTTGATGCGGTTGGGGGAATAGACCCTTTTTTTATAGGCCAGGGAAAAAGGCCCGGGCAAAGATTTCCAGGACGGCCCGATGCTTTTTCCGTTTCTGGAAATTGTCCATTGCCGGACTTCCTCCTTTTTATATTTCCAGCCGTAGCGCATGGGGCGGACTCTGACGATTTTGCCGTCTTTCACATCCACCATTCCCTCCGCGCCCCCGCCGAAATAACCGCCGAGGCCCAGACTCCTCAGAACTGTTTTGTCTTTGGTTTTGATTTTTGCCATGCTCTTGCTCCCTTTGTGAGATTGATTTTTTATCTGTTTATGCATAGAGGAATTTTACAATGCTGTCAAGTGTTTTACATGCAATTTTACATTCATCATACGGAATATCTTTTCCCGCCGGGGCACTCCAATGCCATTAAGACTTTATCCTGTAATGTAACATATCCGTTGAGAAAAAATCCGGAGCCGGAAAACTGAACCGCAGATGAACACGGATGAACGGGATTCTGTAATTTGTTCATATCTCATCCCTTAGGTCTCTTCCGGAAAAAATACACCAAAGGAGTGCCGAACTGAAAGTTTGGCAGTGGCTGACATCAGAAAGTCCGGTCACAAATTTTCAGTTTGTGACTCCTTCGGACCTGGCACATTCATATTCGGAAACCGCCTAAAATATATAGGGCTTTCCTTAACTGAATGCCATTACAGGGGCGATCCGGGGCGTATGCAGTAGGCCCCGGCAGGGGGAAAATCAACCTTTTTGACCCGCCACCGAATTTTTTTTACAGTATTTTTTGGATGATGTCGCTGATAATACAGAGAAATTCTTTGAAATCACATTATTTGTGCTGAGTATAAAATATTTGCTCCGTATATTGCAAGATAAAGTTTATGACTTTCATTCTGGACATTTTGTAATAATCATTATATAAACAGACCTGATAAAAATTATCGGGGATGCTGTATCAAATTTTTTATCACTCATTAATTTTTTTTAAGAAACGGGAAAAGGCAAAACAGTCGAAAGGCTGCGACGCAAAGCTACGGTTCTAAAGCCGAAAGGTTATGAACGCCGGGTTGCCAGACGCAGATTCTGCAGATACGCATTAAACCTGTCATGCCTTTGGGAATATCCCGAAGGCTTTTTTACTTTTATGCCAGCGTTTAAAAAAGGGTTTTGGAATTTTCTGAAATTTGAATTATTCAAAAATTCAAAAGGTTGGAAAATACAGGGTGAGCCAGACACTTTCTGAAACACTATATAATTCCTGCAAATGGCATATTATCTGCATTCTGGATTTTATATCATTCCGGTTTTATAACTGTATTTTATAATATACTATAACTTTTAATGTTAGTGCGAAAAGGAGTGGAAAATGAAAAAAATGATGCTTTGGCAGACGGTAATGACTTTTTTTATCCTGTGTATTGTAAACGCAGCATCCGGCGCGGGACTTTCGGATACCGGGCAGGACAAATGCTATGACAATTCAGGTGAAATCCCCTGTCCGACATTGGAAACAGATGAATTCTACGGACAGGATGCACAGTACAGCAGTCAAAACAATTTCGTTCCCCAGTCTTTTACAAAACTGGATGAAAACGGAATACCACTGGCCGACACGGCTGAATCCTGGGCAATGGTGCGGGATAATGTCACGGGGCTGATATGGGAAGTGAAGACGGAAATAAATGCATCCGAAAAATATAACTGGAGCGATGCGGTTTCTTATTGTGAAAACTTATCCATCGGGAGCTTCTCAGACTGGCGTTTACCTACGATTGAAGAATTCGTTTCTATCGCTGATTACGGAAAAAATAATCCTGCAATAAATACTGAATATTTTCCTAATATCCAATCTGGTTTCTATTGGTCTTCTGAGGAAGTTGCCGGAACATTTGATGCTTGGTATTATAATTATGCAAATGGAACATCTGCTCCCAAGGGTATATATTACTCATATTATACCACAGCAGTCCGCTGCGGAAATTCAATTCCAAAACCATATGTCAAAGAAAACAGCAATGGTACGGTTACAGATTTTAAAACCGGTCTGACATGGTATGTACCGGATGACACATTAAGAACTTGGACTGAGGCCTTAGATGTTTGTAAAAACCTGACTATCGCAAATGAAGACCGGAGTTGGCGAATGCCGAATATTAAAGAACTCTATTCTATCATTCAAAAAAGAATCAATATTAAAGACAATACAAGCACTTCAATAGCAGAATTATTTAATATTTCAACATCAAATCTTTACTGGTCATCTACTACAAACACTGACCTAATGGACAGTGCTTTAAACTGCAGAGGTACATCTGTATTGAAGCAAGCCAAATCAAGCAGTTTTTTTAAATCAAAAACAATCGCAGTAACCGGAGGAGACTATGGAACTTTTGCGGCAAAAGGAGATGTAAACAAAGACAGTAAAGCAGATCTGGCAGATGCAATAACGGTCCTGCAGATATGTGCGGGCAATACTGTTTTTGTTGACACATATTTCGGACTGGACAATATAAATGTTGATGCAGATACAAAAATCGGTCTGCCGGAAGCGATTTATGTATTGCAGGAAATCGCAGGGCTGTATCATTGTAATTGATATTCAGAGTCAATGACGTAAGGGGACACGGAAAGAATAAAATCATCTCCGGCAATAAAATAAAAAGTTCCGCAGGGACGACACATAATAGCCCGGAAATTTACTTCCGGGCTATCGGCGGGATAAATATTTTTTCCGACTTATACCTTCACATCCGAAAATCTCCAAAAACGGTTCGTATTACCGCTCTCTCCTGTTTCAATTTTTTAATTTTGCAATATCCTGAAGAATACAGATGACATCTGCAAGTCCTATATTGTCTTCTCCGGCTATATTGCTGTAACAGAATTGCTCCGCAGGTTCAATGGAAACAAGAATCTGCAAGCCGATAATCGCATCTCCGAGATCAATTTCCGCATTGCAGTTGAAGTCTCCGGCAGGATTGACTTTGGACAAAGTAATACTCTGAATATCTGTAACTCCCCCCGCACCGTCACTTACGGTGAATTCCGCATTGTACTCTTTCCCGTCCGCCGGAACCGTTCCGCTCATCATTCCGTTTGCTGCCAGGGAAAACCATGATGTGTCGCCCATAAAGGGATCAACACACATCAGGGCGGAAAGGGTGAAGGTGAGATTCTTCCCCTGCTCCGCATCATTATAATAATCCAGCAGGGAGAAACTGAGTGCCGATCCCGGAGTGACGGGGACGGATGAAGGAAGCTGCACAGACACATAGGGCGGGGTATTGGGTATTTTCAGCACAAGGGTCTGAACATCAGTAATCCCCCCCGCACCGTCACTTACGGTGAATTCCGCATTGTACTCTTTCCCGTCTGCCGGAACCGTTCCGCTCATCATTCCGTTTGCTGCCAGGGAAAACCATGACGTGTCGCCCAGAAAAGGCTCAACCCCCACCAGGGAGGAAAGGGTGAAGGTGAGATCTTTCCCCTGCTCCGCATCATTATAATAATCCAGCAGGGAGAAACTGAGTGCCGATCCCGGAGTGACGGGGACGGATGAAGGAAGCTGCACAGACACATAGGGCGGGGTATTGGGGGCCGGTGCTTTCAGCACAATGTTCTGCAAAGCGGTCACACCGCCCGCACCGTCACTTACGGTGAAGTCGGCAGTGTATTCCCTGCCGTCTGCCGGAACCACCCCGCTCATCACTCCGTCCGAACCGAGGGAAAACCAGGATGTGTCTCCGAAAAAGGGATCAACCCCTATAATATCCGACAGGGTGAAGGTGAGATTCTTCCCCTGCTCCGCATCATTATAATAATCCAGCAGGGAGAAACTGAGTGCCGATCCCGGAGTGACGGGGACGGATGAAGGAAGCTGCACAGACACATAGGGCGGGGTATTGGGTATTTTCAGCACAAGGGTCTGAACATCAGTAATCCCCCCCGCACCGTCACTTACGGTGAATTCCGCATTGTACTCTTTCCCGTCTGCCGGAACCGTTCCGCTCATCATTCCGTTTGCTGCCAGGGAAAACCATGACGTGTCGCCCAGAAAAGGCTCAACCCCCACCAGGGAGGAAAGGGTGAAGGTGAGATCTTTCCCCTGCTCCGCATCATTATAATAATCCAGCAGGGAGAAACTGAGTGCCGATCCCGGAGTGA
>JAABRU010000015.1 GCA_011390755.1 Desulfobacteraceae bacterium
TCGGTAAAAAATTTCGGTTTTAATAATTTCAAAAGGTTATAAATCCCTGTCTGAAAATTTGCACTTAATGATTTCAGAAGGTTACATTTTTACAGCCCGGAAATCAGAAAAAATTACCGAACTATTGAGAAATGAACAACTCACAAAATCAAGATTTGCTGCACCTGTACCTGGGTCGTCCGTCTTGTCATAAACAAAAACGAGTAAGTTGTAACCTAATCCGAATATTTTCTGTTTTGCGTCTTTAAATGGGCAAGAAGATTGTGGTTGCTTTATTGAGGTTACTTTAATATCTGTTTGGATATTTGCTCCTGGCAAGTCTATGCCTTTTGCAGATGAACCTTTGTCGTAGGTATAATGGTCTTCAAGATAGTTTTGGAATTTGTGTTCAATATAAGTTCCAACAGCTTTTCCATCAGTCACTCCGTAAAGGTCTTTGTTCTGATATGTAGATTCAATGTCGCAAAATTCCTTTGCAGCCTTTTTTAGCGTTTCTATTGTTAATTCTGGATTCATTTATTCTCGCTTCCTTTTTCTCTTTTATGTATAACGACAAGCTCAGCGGTTCGGTGGGGTGGAGCGATAGCGGAACCCCGCCGAATCCGCTTCCGGGTAAAGGCATCAGTTACCTGACGCCCTCCCCTCAGATCCGTGCTTTTCTACCACATTCCTTTATGAAAGCAAAGTGCGGATTTCCGGAGCAGAAATCAGGGGGGATAAGATTTTTATTAGTGTCCTGCCCTGACTGAAAAGCCTTATCCGCCGGGCTTTTGCAAATGATTCAGAAAATTATCCGATCCGTTTCAGAATCAGTGCATTAACAGACGGACGCAGGGTCTTTTCAATTATCACAGGACACAATCAGATTTTTCAGGAGAAAACAATACAAACCGGGTTGGAAAAATGAAAAATGCCTGAATTCGGAAACACGGATGAAACCGCATATCCCTGCAAAAGTCGGATTGGAGGTCAGGAGAGAACGGACGGTTTCAGGTTCCGGTTCAAATCCCATAAGGTTAACTCCCAAAAAAGCAGCGAACATCGCAAAAAAACATTCCGGTTTCGGACCGCCCGGACGCTGCGGCACGATGCCGGGACCTGCGGAAAGAGGGGAAGTCATACGGACGGGGATATCCTGAAATTCAGGTTCGTAAAGGACCGGCACAGTTTTATCCATGGTCGGACGGTTAAAAAGAAGTCTCTGTTCCGCTGTTTCCCTGTCCCCATTATTTCCGGGTTCGGAAGATCCGGCAGACTCCCGGCGGGATTTGCTGAAATGATACAAAGCATCATAATACAGGGCCGCTGTCTCACAGTAATCCTGCCACGGCGGATTTTTAAGAATCCCGTACCATTCTGTATCCGGAGAACGGAGCAGCAGGTCTTCATCCTCATATACTTCCATTATAAGGGGGATCTGACTGACAGCAGACGGTGAAGGGGTATAAGACATGTTATTTGTCCTGAAGAAATATTCGTATTCCGGAACAGAGGATCCGGTATGATTCTGCAATTCGCATCCGTTTCTGATAAGGAATCTGTTTACAGCAATATAACGGACATAAACACATAAACAGAATTCAACAGATTGTTTTATATCATAATATAACATATATTGCAATATAAACCGCATTAGAACAGAACAGGATGTTCATTGAACTTTATACGATTATTATTCGACAGGACGGATTGAACATGCAATGAAAGAATCTGTTGTATAATTTTAAATTACTGATAATATATTAAATATAAACTTTATGCGTATGCTCTGTAATTTCTGGGAAGCCACAAGAGGAGTGGCAACACTGAAAATGGATAATCTGAATCTGTCATATAATCAATGGATAGCCGGAGATGTCAATAATGATACAGAAGTTGATCTGGCTGATGCCATTATCGCACTTCGTGTTCTGACCGGAATAAATATTCAGGATGTTTATACAGAAGCGGATGTGAGCGGTGATGACAGAATCGGTCTGGAAGAGGCTATTTATGCATTGCAAACGGTTGTCGGTATGAAATAATACAGGCATCGGAGCTATACTATCAATATCAATGACTTAAGAAATTACGGAGTGCCAAACTGAAAATCTGGCAGTATTTTTCTGAATCATTTCAGCATCCCAAACTTTCAGTTTGGGACTCCGGCAAATCATTTCTGCCTTAAGTCAATGACATTGATTTCCTATTGTTTTGTCAATTTTGGAAATATGAGTTGAAATACAGGGTCTCCCTGTACTCCGGAATTTTTATCAGCTCATAAAAACAAAATTGACAAAGCACTATACATTCGAATTAAGAATCGGACAGTAATAAGCCCGAAGGGCTGATATTATTATAGAAAAAATTTTCTGAAATACTGAAACCCCGAAGGGGTGGCATAATCATATCTGCCTGAACAGGCTTCCGGTCCCGCAGACCGAAACTAAGGAGGTGCAATGAGAAAAACCGGACATATACACGCGAGGATGTCTCAGAGAGGAGTCAGGGGCTTTTTTTGACAGACCAAACCATTAATATTCAACTCAGAAAGGAAGAAGTCATGACAAATACAATTGACAGCAAAAACACAGAATTCAGACAGAAAATCAAAGATCTGTACCAGAAATTACAGATTGTTCCTTCACCTGATAATTTTCAATGTCTGTATTTTCAGGAATGTTCAAAAGAATCCCTTCAAAGAAAAATGCCTTTTTATACCGGTAACTGGGCTTATGTCGGGGCTGACTACGGAAAAGCCTGTATCGGAAACAAAGAGGTCGGGATTCTTTTTGTAGCAATGGACATCGGTGGCTGGGATATAAGTTCAAGAACATTTCCTGATACCCAGAAAGCCTTCCGTGAAGCATGTGTCAATCATAAGAATCCGCATATGGGAGGGGTTTCTTCCATAATGCGTTTTTTAGTGAATGATAAAGAGCCGGATGTTTATTCAAATCAGTTTGCTTTGACAAACAGTCTGAAATGCGTTGAGGGTACATGCAAGGCTTCTACAAAGCCCAGTAAAGAAATGGAGAAAAACTGTCTGAACCATTTATCAGAAGAAATAAAAACCCTGGACCCGGATATAATCATAACACAGGGCGTTTATCCCAGTGATTCCGTAAAAAGAATACTGGGGTTAACGTCACCGACATATACATTTTCATGGAAAGGCAGAAGAGATATTCAGCTTTTTGAAGAAGAAAATAATGGGAAACAGAGGTTTATAATAATTGCTCCCCATCCGGCAAGAGCACCTGGTTGGAAATGGTCAAAAAACAGTTTGCCTGAAAATAATCTGCCTGACCCCTTAAAAAATTGCCTGATAAAAGTAAAATCGCTTATCTGAAGGTCTGAACCCGGATTTCTGTAAACGCTGAATTTTATAATTTCCTATACAAAAAAATCAAACTCGTGAGTCATAAATTTTCCCGTAAGCACATGAAATTACGGCATCCACCTTTATAAAGGGCAATGCTGTTGACTTGAAGAAAGCCCTGAAAGGGCGTAATATTACAGCCCAGGGCAACGCCCTGGGAATATTGAACAAAAAAATATTTAGCCCTGAAAGGGCGTGATAAAACCGTTTCCGGCCATGTATCGCCCTTTCAGGGCTCCGGTTCATTTTTTTTCTGTTCCCGGTGCGTTGCACCGGGCTGGTATGTTCTGCCCTTTCAGGGCAGGTTCTTAAGGCAACAGCATTGTTTATTAAGGGGGCAGGGGGGATTTTTTCCTTAATAGGCTGAAATCCCAATAAATTCCTCTTTTCCAAAGGTGGACTTTACAAAGAATTTATGACTGTCGAGAATCAAAGAATACAGGAACAAAAAATTTGAAAACGGATTCAGACTCTATGGAAAGAAACACTTGTCTCCGAGAAATAATGACCGGCATCCTTGTTTTCCTGTTAGTATTCCTGTCTGCCGCAGCAACCCGGACATATGCGGCAGAGCAGATTTCAAAAACCGGAAACAGCGGTACATCAGGTCAGAACGATACGGACAGTGAAAAGGAAAAGGGATTTAATCTGGGAAAACAGATTGATAAAACACATAAGAAAATATCCGAATATATTTTCAACAGTGCCGAATGGCTGGATTCTTTTTTCGGAGATCATCGCTTCTCTGCCGAAGATAACCGGACACGGGTAAAACTGAGGACTTCCGCATTTACAGATTCAAAGGACGGATTTGATATCGGGGCCGGTGCCAGTTTCCGGTTGGTGCTGCCCAACCTGGAAAAACGATGGCATATTGTGGTCAGCGGAAGTTCGGCAGATGATGATTTCAGGGAAACAAAAAACAGCACAGGAGATGTCCGGAAAGATTTTGTCAAAGCCGAAGAGAATGACTTTTCCTTAGCCTTACAGTATTTTATTAAAACAACGAGCCGGAATAATATCCGCATCGAATCCGGAATCCGCTGGCGGGACAATGAACCGGTTCTCTTTGCAGGCCCCCGTTACCGCTGGTATAAGCAGATTTCCGATCCCTGGGCTCTGCGCTTTACCCAGCAGTTCCGATGGTACACGGATGAGGGATGGTATATCAGAAGCGCTTTTGACATGGAAAGACCGGTCAGTGAGAAGTTTTTTTTCCGTTCCAGCGCTGAGGGTGTATGGCAGGAAGAGGAGGAAGGATATTCATACAGTTTCGGTCTGAGTCTGTATCATACACTGAGTCCGGGCCGGGTACTGGAATACCAGATCGGGAACAATTATGAAACCCGGCCGGTTCATGTGCTGGATGAGGTCAGCATCCGTGTCCGCTACCGTCAGCGCTTATGGAGAGACTGGCTTCGCCTTGAGATATCTCCCCAGGTTACTCTCCCCAGAGAAGAAGATTATGAAATTGTACCGGGAATTTTTGTGCAGTTGGAAGTGGAATTCGGAAAGTATCTGTCTCCGGAATTATAATTCCGCTACGGGATATTTCTGTTCTGCCTGTCGCTGCTTTCAGATTTTCAGATAAACGGCCATGAGTTATGACTCACAACGATGTATGAAATTCTTTCCCGGACTCGTTACGGGGCTCTGCCCCGTAACGCCGGAGGCGAGGCTCCGCCTCATACTGTGTACGGGGCGGAGCCCCGGAAAAATGCGTTACGGGGCAGAGCCCCGTAACGAGTTGTGCAGGACTTTCATATAAATCAATATGATTTTCATAAAAAAAGGCAGTGACATTGCGTCACTGCCTTTCAATTTTTTCAGGGAGAAACCCCCTTTGATGTCTGAAAACTTCCGGTCGGCTCCTTAATACGGTTTACGCCGCCTTGGCCAGTCTCACGGCACAGACTTTGTATTCGGGAATGCCCGAAACCGGGTCCAGGGCCGCGTTGGTCAGCATATTGGCTGCCCCTTCAATAAAATGGAAGGGGATAAATACCGTACCGCTGACAGCCATACCCGATACCTTTACCGCACTTGTAATCGTACCGCGGCGGGAGGCGATTTCCACTGTATCTCCGTCCCGGAGACCGTATGCTGTGGCATCTTTGAAAGAGATTTCCACAAAGCTGCCGGGGGACCTTTCGTTCAGCCCTTCGGTCTTTCCGGTCATGGTTTTGGTATGATAATGGTAGAGCACCCGTCCGGTGGTCAGATACATGGGATATTCCTTATCCGTACTTTCCGCAGGCGGAATATAATCTATGGCGTGGAATTTCCCTTTGCCGATGGGGAACTGTGCCGTATGCAGAATGGGGGTTCCCGGATGATCCGCAGCCGGGCAGGGCCAGTGAATGCCCTCATAGTCAATCCGCTCGTAAGTAATACCCGCGTAGGAAGGCGTTACAGATGCGATTTCCTTCATAATGGCTTCTGCATCCGCATAGTCCATCGCGTACCCCATGCGCTTGGCGATTTCACAGGTAATCCGCCAGTCATCCATTGCCTGTCCCGGAGCATCCACCGCTTTTCTCACCCGCTGCACCCGGCGTTCCGTATTGGAAAAGGTGCCTTCCTTTTCGGCAAAACACGCGGAGGGCAGCACCACATCGGCCAACTGCGCGGTTTCCGTGAGGAAGATATCCTGCACAACCAGGAAATCAAGATGCTCAATGCTTTTTTTGGCATGGTTGAGATCCGGATCGGAAACCAGGGGATTTTCGCCGATAATATAGAGGGCTTTCATTTCCCCGGTATGTGCCATGGGAAGCATCTCCGTCACCTTGAGACCGGGTTTGTCGGAAAGGCCGCTCACACCCCAGGCTGCTTCCATCTTTTTGACTGCGTCCGCATTGTTAACCGACTGGTATCCGGTAAAGACATTGGGCAGACCGCCCATGTCGCACGCTCCCTGCACATTGTTCTGGCCGCGCAGGGGATTCACTCCGCCGCCCTCAATGCCCAGATTGCCGCAGAGCATGGCCAGATTGGCTAAGGATTTCACATTGTCCGTCCCGGAAATATGCTGGGTAATGCCCATGCAATAGACAATGCTGGCAGCTTTGGCCTGCGCGTACATACGGGCCGCCTCTGTGAGTTTCTGCGCGGGAATTCCCGTAATTTCCTCCACATATTCCGGTGTGAATTTTTCCACCATGGCTTTGAGCTGTTCAAAACCCTCGGTGCGTGCATTCACAAATTCTTTGTCATAGAGATTTTCTTTGATGATGACGTGCATCATGCCGTTGATCCAGGCCACATCCGATCCCAGATTGGATCGCAGCCAGTGCCGGGCAAAACCCGCAATTTTAATGCGGCGGGGATCCACCACAATGAGTTTCGCGCCCTTAAATTTCACGGCCCGTTTGATATAGGTCGAAATCACCGGATGATTTTCCGTGGTGTTTGACCCGGTGATCAGAATCACATCGGCTTTTTCCATATCGCCGATGGTGTTTGTCATTGCTCCGCTTCCGAATGCTGCGGCCAGACCGGCCACCGTGGAGCTGTGTCAGAGACGGGCGCAGTGGTCAATATTGTTGGTTTTGAGCACTGCGCGGGTAAATTTGTTGGCAATATAGTTTTCTTCGTTGGAGACGCGGGCCGATGTCAGCACTCCGATACTGTCTCCGCCGTTTTTCTCCTTGATATCCCCCAGTTTTCTGGCCACCAGGTTCAGGGCCTCATCCCAGGTGGCTTTGCGGAATTTTCCGTTTTCCTTAATCAGGGGATCGGTCAGCCGTTCCGGGGAATGGATAAAATCAAAACCGAAACGTCCTTTGACACAGAGACTGCCGTAGTTGGGAGCCACATCCTCCACGCCGCTCACTTTGACCACTTTGCCCTCTTTGACATGGAGCCAGAGTTGGCAGCCCACACCGCAGTAACTGCATGTGGTACGGACTTTTTCGCATTCCCAGGGACGCACATCATAACGGGCATTTTTTTCCACCAGCGCACCCACCGGACAGACCTGTACGCATTCGCCGCAGAAAACACAGTCCGAATCTTTCAGGGCTTTGTCTTCGGCCGCCACGATTTTGGTGTCTGTGCCCCGGTATCCGAAACTGATGGCATTGTTGACCTGCACATCATTGCAGGCCTGCACGCACCGTCCGCATTTGATACAGCGGGAAAAATCCCGGACAATAAAGGGATTGACATCCTCCATTTCATAAGGGACTTCGGTTTTTGGAAAACGTTCGGCAGATACCTGGTACTGGTAGGCCAGGTGCTGCAGCTCGCAGTCTCCCCAGACCGGGCAGAGCGCGTCCGTTTTATCGTAACGGTTGACTTCCAGCTGAAAACGGCTCCATTCATTATCATCCGAAACCCGGGCCGCGCAGTTATGGTTTCCGGAAGAAAGCATCAGCTGCAGAACCAGTCGTCTGGCTTCCACGACCGCCGGGGTTTCTGTACGCACAACCATATTGGGACCGGCCGGTGCAGCACAGGAAGCCACCAGACTGCGCGCCCCTTCCACCTCAACAACGCATATCCGGCACTGACCCGTGGGATTGGCCTTTTTCAGATGGCAAAGGGTGGGGATCGGAATGCTGTTCCGTCTTGCCACCTGAAGGATGGTCTCGCCGGGAGTAAATGTAAATTCATTCCCATTGATAACAATCAGGTTTTGTGTGTCCATGTATATTTCTCCTTGCAGGGTTAGAAATTACCATCACATGTACAAATTGGTTTTTTTATAGGAAGTCCCGCATTTTGTCAATCAGCGATTTTATTTTCCTGCAAATTCTCCCGGACGGGGAAAAGGGAATACAGCACAGCTCCTGCCGCGGAACCCGTCAGGTCTGCCAGAAAATCCCCTGCATCCGCTGTCCTCCAGGTGATGAAGGACTGGCGGAATTCATCCAGAGCTCCGTAAAATGCTGAGGAAATAATGCTCAGAAACAGCAGAAAGCAGATGGATTTTCTTTTACAGCTTGCCCGGAATGCCCGGAAAAAAAGCATTCCCAAAAGCCCGTATGCGGTAAAGTGCAGAATCTTGTCACCCCGCGGCAGATCCGCCGGTAAAGGGATCAGGGCGGGAAAACCGGACTGGATAAAAATCAGGAGACAGTAGAGGACCACAGGCATCCAGTAATACAGAATGATTCGGCTGCGGGTTGCCGGAAATTTTTTGTTTCGGAGCGGAATCACAGGCGGCCCCCCAGGAAGCAGCCCCGGGCAATGGCTTTTTTGGCATCCAGTTCCCCGGCACGGTCCGCACCACCGATAAGATGGAGATTCCTATGCTTTTTTTTCAGTTCATCCCACAACTCCCGTCTTTCTTCCTGCCCCGCGCAGATAATCACATGATCGGCTTCGATAATTTCCGCTTTTCCCTTCCGCCGGATATGCAGTCCCTGATCGTCAATTTTTTCATATTCCGCGCCGGAAATCATCCGCACCTTTTTTCTTTCAAGGCAGAGGCGGTGAATCCAGCCCGTGGTTTTGCCCAGTCTTTTTCCGGGTTTTTCATCTTTGCGCTGCAAAAGGCATATCTGCCGGGGGGAGGGGATATCCTCCGGCCCTTTTTCCGCCAGACCGCCCCTGCCTTTCATATCCGGATCAATGCCCCACTGCCGGAAAAATAATTCAGGTTCCGGAGCGGAAGATTCCGGGGCATGACTCAGATAGGTGGCCATATCAAAACCGATGCCCCCGGCCCCGACAATGGACACTTTTTTTCCCAGATCCTTTCCCCGGAGCAGCACATCCGTATAGAGCAGGGTTTTGGGGTGATCGCTTCCGGGAATTGCGGGAAGCCGGGGACGCACACCCGTGGCAATGACAATTTCATCAAAATTTTCCTGCAAAAGTTCCCGGCTGCCGCATTCATGGCCGGTTTTCACGGATACGCCGGTGATTTCCAACTGTTTCCGGAAATAGCGCAGGGTTTCCTCAAATTCCTCTTTGCCCGGAATTTTTCTGGCCATATTGAACTGTCCTCCGATATCCACACTTTTTTCATAGAGGGTGACACGGTGTCCCCGTCCCGCGGCAGTGACCGCACAGGAAAGCCCGGCCGGGCCTGCACCGACCACAGCGATCTTTTTCTGCTTTTTGGCAGGCAGATACTGAATCTCACTTTCCCGGCAGGCACGGGGATTGACCAGACAGGAGGCTTTTTTATTGGCAAAAACATGATCCAGACATGCCTGATTGCAGGCAATGCAGGTATTGATTTCCTCTTCCCGGCCACGCGCGGCTTTGCGGACAAATTCCGGGTCTGCCAGCAGGGGCCGGGCCAGGGAAACCATATCCGCCTCCCCCCGGCGAAGTACTGCCTCTGCCTCTTCCGGCATATTGATGCGGTTCACGGCCACGACCGGGACGCGGACATATTTCCGCAGTTTCCCTGTAATGGAGGAAAACGCGCAGCGCGGCACCAGAGTGGCAATGGTGGGAATCCGGGCCTCATGCCAGCCGATACCCGTATTGATGATAGTGGCCCCCGCACTTTCCACGGCACGGGCCAGTTGCAGGCATTCCTCCCACTGACTGCCCTCTTCCACCAGGTCCAGCAGGGACAGGCGGTAGATAATGATAAATTCCGGCCCGACCGCATCCCGGATACCGCGGACGATTTCCACAGGAAAACGCATCCGTTTTCCGAAATCCCCGCCCCATCGGTCTTTCCGGTGATTGCTGCGGGGTACAATAAACTGGTTGATGAGATAGCCTTCGGACCCCATCACCTCCACACCGTCATATCCGGCTTTCTTCGCCAGTACGGCACAGCGGATAAAATCCCGGATCTGCTTCCGGACACCGCTTTCGCTCAGTTCCCGTGGCCGGAAAGGGGAAATGGGGGATTTGATTTTCGAGGGAGCCACGGCAAAGGGATGATAGGCGTATCGGCCCGCGTGGAGAATCTGCATACAGATTTTTCCCCCTTCCCCGTGAACCGCACGGGTGAGCAGGCGGTGCGGTGCGACTTCCCAATCCGCACTCAGTTTGGAGGCAAAAGGGGCCAGGCGGCCCGCCCGGTTGGGCGCAATGCCGCCCGTGACAATCAGACCGACACCCCCTGCCGCACGTTCGGCAAAATACCGGGCCAGTTTGGGATAATTGTACCGCCGGTCTTCCAGACCGGTGTGCATGGATCCCATCAGTATACGGTTTTTCAGACGGGTAAAACCGAGATCCAGCGAAGAAAGAAGTGCAGCGTATCGGGACATATGTTTTTTTCCTTAGAGGCAGTTTTTCCTTTTATCACAATGAGTAAGGTCAGCGGCAGGGCTGCAGGGAGTGCGAAAATTAAGGCGGAGGCCGGTTTTTCGCAGACATTTTCATATAAACGAAAGATGAAAGGCAGGTGCTTCGCCCAGTCCGCCGGAACGGCTGTTATGTTTCTTTACGCCCGTAAATTGAAATAAAATTTTTGGAATCTGAAAGAAACGGTTCTTTTTTCCAGTTGCTCCAGCGATGTTTCAGATGAAGTCCTGCAAGATTTGCCATCAAATCAAGTTCTGATGGCCATACATATCGAAGTTGGACCGGATAAAATGTAATACCTTTCCCTTCATTCAGCACTACATGCCGAACATTCAGGTGCTGATTCACCGGATCATGTATGCATACATCCAGCATAACACTGTCCCCGGATATTTGAACTGTGCTGACATTCTGATTGTTATTAAAACGTTTCGGTTCAGGATAAAAGACTTCGACAGCAAACACTCCGTTTTCTGTAAGATGGTTTGCAACATTTTGAAAACATTTTATTTGCTCATTTTGAGATGTTAGTGCTAAAAAGGTATTGAATACGACAAAAATAAGTGAAAATGTACCTTCAATATCGAAGTCTGCAAAATTGGCAATTTTGACAGGTATTGCATCACCATCCGGTTTGGCTTTCATTTTGGCCACCATAGAAGGTGAAGCATCAATTCCGAAAATTTCAACTCCTTTCCGGGCCAGTGGCAGGGCGATTCTTCCCGTACCTATGCCCAATTCCAGCACCCTGC
Source organism: Desulfobacteraceae bacterium (assembly GCA_011390755.1). Classification (GTDB taxonomy): domain Bacteria; phylum Desulfobacterota; class Desulfobacteria; order Desulfobacterales; family Desulfococcaceae; genus JAABRU01. The sequence continues at coordinate 11,338 of JAABRU010000015.1, forward strand.
CATTATTTGACAATTCCTGCAGAGTGTCTGTCAAATCCCTGTTATAATGATGATACAGATCATCATAAATATCTGCAATTTTTTCTCCGTAATCTGATTCCTTATAAACATCCATAAGCTCTCCTTAAAATTTTTCCCCTCGTTCCCGCACTCCGTTTCAATGTCATTGAGAACCTGTACGAAAACCTCCGGAAAAGATTTTTGAACCCGGTGGAAGTAAGGGCGCAAAACACCTGAAAACAGGTTTTCGGATAGGCTCTAATGCTTTGTCAACATTAAAATGACGGGTGACATTATCTGCCGGGGCGTACTGCACAGGCCCGCCCGGCGCAGAGCCGGGGCCTGTGCAGTACGCCCCGGCATGAGTAGTTTAACCCGTCATTTTAACCTTGACAAAGCACTAAGTTAAGACTCCACCCCTGAGGGCAATGCAGCCGCCTTAAGGTCGGAGGAGTGTCAGGCTTACAGTTTTACATGCTGAAATTATTTAAAAAAAATATGCCAAACTGTAAGTTTGGCACTCCGGTTTTTCTTAAGGCAGCAGTATTGGGGCAGGGCAGGGTGAAAACGCTGTTCATTACAAAGTTTTGCTTTTATCCCTTCCACAGGGGGGATTTTCAGCATATTTGACCCGTTACCATTTCTTATTTTGCGTCCCAACCAGAACACCTGTTATATTAATACCCCTTCCCGCTATCCACGTCAATGCATTACCTTAAGGGGGCAATGATTTTTCCGGAATCCTGAACATCCGGAGTCCCGAACCGAAGGTTTGGGACACGGAAACAGGGCAGAAAATCTTCAGTCCGGCACTCTGAAAAGCCCGGTCAAAATTCTGTTTCACTTCATTTTGGCAGTCCTCCGTCCTTACTTCAATGCCATTTACAGCATTTCCCACCGTAGCGGAATTCAGTCAAAATCGGAGACAGGGGCGATATTTTCCGGGGGAAACCCGTCTGACATCAGTTTTTCCGCTGTTTCCAGAACGAGTGATTTATCTGCGTCTTTTCCGATAATAAGCATATCATCCGGGTCCGGATTCTGCAGCAGATGCAGCGGCACTGAATCCGGATTCGGAGATAAAAAACCTTCATGCACCTGAACAGACAGTCTGTTATTCATTCTGTCCTCCTCTGAGATGATAAATTCAGCAGCTTAGGCGATTTCCGAATATGAATGTACCGTCTCACAGACGGAAAGTCTGTGAGCGGGACTGTCATTTGCCGGACACTGCCAAACTTTCCGTTCGGCACTCCTTTGGTATTATCTTTTTCGGAAATCACCTTAGAACCTATCCGAAAACCTTTGAAACCGTTTTTTAAACCCGGTAAAAGTTTGCCGGAAAAAAAGATTATCGGATAAATAAATCAGACTTTATATGAAAGTCTTAAGGGACTCGGCAAAAAATAAATCCGCTGAAACTGTCTGACAGAAAAAGGCAGCCACCCGTTTATTCTCTGCTGCCGGGATTAACCGGGGGAATTATCTTTTTCCGGGTCCCTAACTGTAACAAGGGTTTAAAACCCGTGCTGCTGTTCTGTACGCACGGTTTTCAAAACCGTGCTACATCTTTCATGCTTTATTATGAGTGATTACTCATTACCGTTTATCGGAAATTAAAAAAAGACAGAAAAACTTACCGCAAAGACGCAGAGAACGCAAAGATGTAAAGTTTTTTTCTTTGCGTTCTCTGTGTCTTTGCGGTGAAAACCTTATTGCCGATAATGCTTATTGTAAACTTCCGGAAATGCACTTATAATGTGAACAGGAAGACCGGATGTTTTTTACGCAAGGCAGGAAAATAAGCGGAAGGTGATAAAATGAGAAAATTTTTTTCATACGGCCCTGTTGACAGGGATATGCATTTCTATGCGCCGCGGGAGGAACTCATAGCCGAAGCATGGAACCATGCGGTGGGGGAGAATCCGGACAAAGGCGGGCATTATATCACGGTCTGGGCACCCCGTCAGGCCGGGAAAAGCTGGATCATGCAGCAGATTCTCTGGAAACTGCAGAAGGATGATCGCTTTGATGTGCTCAAGCTCAATCTGGAGCATCTGAAAACGGTAGAGGATACGGGCGAAATAATCCGGGCAGTTGCGGACGAGATTATTCAGTCTCTGAATCTGAAAAATATATCTGTCGGCAATCTCTCAGAATTTGAACAGGTTTTTCTGAAAGGAATTTTGGAAAAGCCGCTGATTCTCATCATGGACGAATTTGATGCCCTGAGCGAGGAAGCCATCCGCGGATTTGCCGGAGCTTTCCGCAATATTCATAACCGCAGAAGAGATGATCCCAATCCTTCGGCAGAAAAAAAATACCTGCTTCACGGAGTGGCCCTGATCGGTGTGCGCAGTGTGCTGGGAATTGAAAATGTCAAAGGTTCCCCTTTCAATGTGCAGCGCAGTCTGCATATTCCCAATCTGACATTTGAAGAAGTGGAAGAAATGTTCCGCTGGTATGAGCGGGAAAGCGGGCAGAAGGTGGAACAGGAGGTCATTGAACGGCTTTTTTACGAAACACGGGGACAGCCCGGCCTGACCGGCTGGTTCGGGGAACTGCTCACGGAAAGCTATAATGAAAAACCCGATGCCCCCATCACCATGAAATATTTTGAATTTGTATATATGATGGGAACCCAGGCCCTGCCCAATGTCAATATCCTCAACATCATCAGCAAGGCACGTCAGGAACCTTACCGGGAACTGGTACTGCAACTGTTCAGAACCAATAAAAAAATTCCCTTTAAATACGACAGACCGGGACTGAATTATTTATACATGAACGGTGTAATTTCCCGGGAACAGAGCGGAAACGGACTTTTTGTCCGTTTTTCCAGTCCCTTTGTGCAGAAACGTCTGTTCAATTATTTTGCTGACGAACTTTTTGACGATACCGGTAAACTGTACGAACCTTTTGAGGATCTTTCGGATGTATATACAGAGGAAGGATTGAATATCCGCAATCTGATGCGACGGCACCAGGAACATACCCGGAAAAACCGGGACTGGCTGCTGCGGGATGTTCCCAGACGCAAAGATCTGCGACCTTTTGAGGCTGTATTTCATTTCAGCCTTTACCGCTTTCTCTGCGATTTTCTGGGCACGGGTAAAGCGCAGGTTTTTCCGGAGTTTCCCACCGGCAACGGAAAGGTGGATCTGCTCATCCGTTTTCAGGAAAAACGGTATGCTGTCGAAGTCAAATCCTATACGGATGAAGCCGGATACCGGGAATCCCTGAAACAGGCCGCCGGCTACGGAAGTCAATTGCAACTTTCCGAAATTCATCTGGTATTTTTTGTGGAATCCGTGGATGATGCCAACCGGGAAAAATATGAAAAGGACTGGACAGATGCGGAAAGCAATGTCACTGTGAAACCGGTTTTTGTGGAAACCGGGAACTGAGCTCAACATGCAAAAACACTTATGTGATACAGAAAAAATGGCCGTGTTCCGTAAAAATGCGGAAGCGGGAATATACGGAAAAACGGACAAACCGGAGCCGGTGCGCAGAAATACCACTGTAAAGACTGCAATTTTTACGGAACACTTGTCACGCAGGAGAAAAAACAGAAAGAAAAAGAAAGTCTTATAGAGAACCTTCTCTGTGAACGGGTATCTCAGCGCGGAATCGCCCGTTTGCTTTCTGTCAGTCGTAACAGGATTTGTTCTTTCATTAAAAAAAAGAAACACCTGAACCTGGTTCCGGAATTGTGAAAACAGATGAACGGCCGGTGATTGAAATGAATGAAATGTGGTCATTTGTCGGTTCAAAAGGTGATAAAGTATGGATTTGGCCTGCAATAAACCGTAATACCCGGCAGATTGCCGGTGCTGCTTTCGGGGACAGGTCATGTGAGACCTGTCTTGCTTTACGGAAATCTCTTCCGCCTGATTACAGAAAACATGCTGTTATTTATACAGATTATTGGGAGCATATAAAAAAGCCCTCCCTTCAAAACGACTGCGGCAGGTCGGGAAAGAGAGCGGAGAAACAGCACATATTGAATTTTTTAACAATACATTACGTCAGCGATGCACCTGCGTGGTGCGGAAAACCCTCTCGTTCAGCAAAAGCCGGGATATGCACGAAAAACGCATAAAAATGCTTATAAATCATTATAATAAAAGTTTATTTTGATATGTTGTGTCAGTCAAAAAAGAACCACTACCTGTGTATCAATGCGAACCTTATGATTTTTTGCCAGTGGTTCAAATCTGTTGATAAATCTGATTTCTTACTGCAGGGGCGTATTGCATACGCCCGGAATGAGCTGCTTCGGGGCGTATGCAATACGCCCCTGCAGAAAAATCAACGGATTTACCCCGCTAGCGATTTTTTATCGGAATGCTTATTTCCCGTGTTTTTTTCAGATAATTCCTGATGATGACTTCCGCTTTGCTCCCCGCAGAAATCATAGCAGACATCGCAGAGCGTAAGTCCGTCTTCCGTGATTAGTTTGTTCACATCATTATAATTTTTTCCGCATAAAGCGCAATAGAGTATATCATGCGACATGCCTTACCTCCTTTTTAAAAAAAATCCGGAAATATTTGATTGTGTCCTGTGATAATTGAAAAGACCCTGCGTCCGTCTGTTAATGCACTGATTCTGAAACGGATCGGATAATTTTCTGAATCATTTGCAAAAGCCCGGCGGATAAGGCTTTTCAGTCAGGGCAGGACACTAATAAATATTGGGGAATGGGTATAAAACAACCTGCCCGTTTTCTATTCCCGCGTCATTGCAAACCGCCTGTCAATGTCATTGACGTAAACAAAAAATCCCTCCCCCGGCGGGACAATGCGCTTGCCTTAAGGCCGGAGGAGTGTCAGACTTACCGTTTGAAATGCTGAAATTATTTAGAAAAAGGTCTGGCAAACCCTAAGTTTGGCACTCCGGTTTTTCTTACGTCAGTAGCATTGCCCCTCAGGGGAGGGGCAGGGGGAGGGTGAAAAGGGGCTTTCATTACAGTCCCCTGCTGCTCCCTCCCGCCGGGGGAGGGGAATATTCTGCTTACGTCAATGACATTGGTATCCATTTTTTAACTGCTTCTGCATATTCTCAGAAAAGCAGGAAAAGGGAAAGAAAAATCTTGACCCTGCAGCAGGATTCATTCTATTCCGATGTATTACACTTCCAAATTAACTTTCCGGTAAATAATCTGCCTGTCCAAAGGGCGAAACAGGGTTCGCCCATGCATGTTCCGAATTATCTGCGGTTCGGACAAAGGGGAGCGGTCTGAACCGGGATTCGTCTGATTACTCTGACTGTTTTAATCAGACACATCAGGGTTCAGGCAGATGGCAGGGAATTTTGTCCGGGACGTACTTCGGCAGATTCGTCTGGTTTGTCTGAACGGTGCAGAATCAGAATTCCGGATTTTTGGCAGGAGCATCATGTCTGAATGTGAATGATATCCCTTTCGGGCTGGTGGGGAAATCCGTTCAGGGTGGATATTTCATCCTTGTCCCTGGCAAAGGTGGGCGGACTTTGCATATAGTGACCGATCAGACGGCTGACGGCCAGAAGGGAGAGCATATGGGTGCGTTCATATCCGTGGGAGCCGTCCACACCGAAACCCACCAGAGCCGTGCGGGTATCGTTTCCGGCTTCAATGGCCGATGCCGAATCACTGCGGTAATACCGGAACACATCCCGGCTGTATTCAATGCCCTGTTCCCGGCAGATCCCGATGAGTTTGCGGGTCAGATGATAGTCAAAAGGCCCGGCCGCGTCCATCATGCCGATGGTTACGCCGAATTCCCAGGAATACTGCCCGGGGGCCACGGTGGCATTATCCAGCACCACCATTTCCCCTACATCCCCGTAAAGCATGGCCGAGGCTCCGATGCCCACTTCTTCGGCAATGGTGAAAAGCAGATGGCAGGGAACCGGAAGACAGAGACTGCCGTCCGCAATGGAACGGATCACCGCCAGAACAATGGAAACACCTGCCTTGTCGTCCAGATGCCGGGCATTGATAAAACCGGTGCCGGTGATCTCCGGTGCGGCATCCACGGCCACAAAATCTCCCACATTGAAACCGGCATGGATAAGATCCAGGCGGGTGCGGCAGCGTTCATCAATGCGTATTTCCGTATTTTCCCAGTTTACGGGCTGGCTGTCTATTTCATCACCGTAGGTATGCCCCGATGCTTTCAGGGGAAGAATTGTGCCCCGGCAGGGTCTTTTTTCGGTAAATACGGTGACCCGCGCACCTTCGGCAAAACGGGCAGACCAGGTCCCCACCGGCAAAATTCCCAACCGTCCGTTTTCTTTTAAATCCCTGACCATGGCCCCCAGAGTGTCCAGGTGAACCGCAACGGCACGGGCAAAGGTTTTTTCCCGGCCAGGCAATGTGGCGCGGATGGCCCCCCTGCGGGTGACATCAAAGGGAATACCGAATTTTTCCAGTTCCCTGCCCACAAAATGGACAATCTGATCGGTATATCCTGCGGGACTGGGAATGTTGAGCAGGGAAATCAGGGTTTTGCATAGATATTCTTCGTCAATGTGCAGTTTGTTCATGAAACTCTCCTGTGATGGTCCGGGGGAATAAGAGATCAATAAAACGTTCTGCTGTGGGCTGGGGTTCATGGTTTGCAAGACCGGGGCGTTCATTGGCCTCGATAACAGCATATTCCGGGCCGCCGATATCCGGGACAATGAAATCCAGACCCGTCACCGGAATATCCAGGGCTTTGGCCGCCCGCTCCGCGGCTTCCGAAAGCCGGGGATGCAACTGGGCCGTAACATCATGAATGGTTCCCCCGGTATGCAGATTGGCGGTTTTGCGCACCTGCAGTCCGATTCCCGGCGGCAGTACCGAATCCATGGTATATCCTTCCAGTTCCACGCAGCGGCGGGTTTCCGCATCCAGAGGGACACTGCTTTCCCCGCCCGTGGCCGCTTTTCTGCGCCGGTTATATTTTTCAATGAGTTCTGTTACGGAATGTGTGCCGGTTCCCACAATCTGCGGGGCTTTCCGCACGGCTGCGGCCACGGTTTTGAAGTCAATGACAATAATGCGCAGGTCTTCTCCCTGCACATATTCTTCCACAATATAATCCCGGCATTCTCTCTGCGCCAGGGCAATGGCATGATCCAGATCTTTGTCTGTGCGCAGATCCACACTGATGCCGTCTCCCTGCTCTCCTCTTGCAGGCTTGACCACCCAGCTTTTTCCTTCTTCCGCCTGCGGTTTTTCATTGATATACTGCTGCGGAACCCGCAAACCTTCTGATTTCAGCAGGCGATGGGTCACCCGTTTGTCGTCGCAGCGGCTCATGGCAATGGCCGAGGTCAGCTCCGTCAGGGATTCCCGGCAGATAACAGAACGTCCGCCCGACTGCAGGCGGAAATATCCGTATTCCGCATCCAGCACTTCCACACTGATGCCCCGCCGCCGGGCTTCGTCTGTCAGCAGCCGGGCATAGGGATTCAGTTTTTCTTCCATCAGGGGCGCGGTATAAAGTTTTTCATTGATGGGATTTTTTCTTTTGATGCAGAAAACCGGCACCCGCTGAAAACCGATTTTTTCATACAGACGGATGGCTTCCGTATTATCGTGCATGACCGAGAGATCCGTATAATCCCGGCCCCGTGTAAAATAATGCTCCAGCAGATGACGCACCAGGGCCTCGCCCACACCCGGCGCGTTGCTCTGGGGATCCACGGCCAGACACCAGAGACTGCTGCCCTTTTCCGCATCCTGAAAGGCTTCTGCATGATCCACACCGGTAACGGTTCCGATAATCTGCCGATCCGGCAGGCTTTCCGCAATGAAATAGGTGCGCAGTTTTGTGGCGTGACCGGTCAGCAGAAAATCCGGATCACAGCGGACCATTCCCCGTGCCGCATACAGGCGGTTGACGGCCCGCGCATCTTCCTCACAGAGCAGTCTGCGGATATTAAATGCCTGGGACTGCCGGGAATCGGGCCGGTAGCTGTGTACCCACATGCGGTAGGTATGGGAAGGATCCAGAAAAAGTTCATTGGGTGCCATGGACAGCAGCACATGGGGATCACGGATATAAAAAGCAATATCCCGGCGTTTTTCTTCTTCCGCGCGGATGGCTTTGGCCAGTTTTTCATTATTTTTAAATGTCTGCCCGAAAATCAGACGTCCCCATCCCATATCCACACTTACATTTTCTTTCATTTTTTCCGAATCCGGCCCGAAACGCCGCTGCCAGCTGCTGACCGAAGCTCCGGATTTCCGATCCAGACGGTATTGCATATGATGATGTTTTCCCATATTTTTCTCCTGTTCAGACATGCTCAGATTTGATGAATGCTCAGCCAGTATTCCAGCACTGCCATCTGCCACAGACGGGAACCCCGCAGGGGAGTAATATGGGAATCCGGGTTTTCCAGTACCCGGCTGACATATTCCCGTTTGAAAATCTCTCTTTCTCTCACCGCGGGCGCTCGGAGGATTTCCCGCACAAAATCCAGATAGGGACCCCGGAAATATTTGAGCACCGGCACGGGAAAATATCCTTTGGGCCGGTCAATGACTTCGGAGGGGATGACATCCCGGCCAATGGCTTTCAGGATATATTTTCCGCCTTCTCTGACCTTGTATTCCGCAGGCACTTTTGCCGCACATTCCACCAGGCAGTGATCCAGAAAGGGAACCCGTGCCTCCAGTCCCCAGGCCATGGTCATATTGTCCACCCGTTTGACCGGGTCATCAATGAGCATGACCGTGGTATCCATGCGCAGGGCCTTGTCAATGGCCGCATCCGCACCGGGTCCGGCAAAATGCTCCTGAATGAATTTCCGGCTGTAATCCTGTGAAACATAACGGGGATGCACCGCATGGGCAAATTCCTCATGGGGACCGTCTGTAAATACGCGGGCATAGTCTTCTGCAGGATTTTTGCTCTGCATCAGGGGCGGATACCAGTGATAACCGGCGAAAACCTCGTCGGCCCCCTGTCCGCTCTGCACCACTTTGAGATGACGGGATACTTCACGGCTGAGCAGATAAAAACCGATGCAGTCGTGACTGACCATGGGTTCGCTCATGGCACGGACGCAGTTTTCCAGAGAAGAGAGAACTTCCCCGGAGTCCACCCGGATCTTGTGATGATTTGTGGCAAAATGATCGGCAATGATATCCGAATATTCAAATTCATCCCCCTTTTCATATTCTCCCCCGCTTTTCACCCCTTCAAAACCGATGGAAAAGGTATTGAGTCCGGTCTGACCTGCCTGGGCCAGCAGACCGACCAGCAGACTGGAATCCAGACCGCCCGAAAGCAGCACTCCCACGGGAACATCCCCGGTCAGACGCCGCTGCACGGCTCCTTCCAGTTCATAGCGGATGCGTTCTTTCCAGTCTTCCCGGCTGTATTTCTCTTCTTCACTGTCGCGCAGAAAATCCAGCTGCCAGTAGTTTTCTTCACAGATACTGCCGTCGGCCTCCAGTGTCATGATTGTGGCCGGGGGCAGTTTGCGGATGTCTTTGAAAATGGTCCGGGGCGGGGGAACAATGGAATGAAAACTCATATAAAAATGCAGGGCAACCGGATCAAGATCCTGTTTTGTTCCCTCTTCTGTCTCTTCCGCTTTTACCAGCGCGGGCAGGGAGGAAGCAAAAGAGAAATGATCCGCTTTCATTGTATAATAAAGGGGTTTGATGCCCAGACGGTCTCTGCCCAGCACCATACGCCCGCTGTCCCGGTGCCGGATGGCAAAGGCAAACATGCCGTTGATACGGTTCATCGCCTTTTTTCCCCATGCATGGTATGCCTTGAGCAGCACTTCGGTGTCCCCGTCTGAAAAAAAACGGTATCCTTTGGCTTCCAGTTCTTTCCGGATTTTTTTATAATTATAAATGGCACCGTTATAAACTGCGGACAGCCCCAGTTCACTGTCGGTCATGGGCTGCTGTGATTTTTCACTCAGATCGAATACTTTCAGACGGCGGTGACCCAGACCGGTGTTTCCCTGCACCAGCATTCCCCGGGCATCCGGCCCGCGGGATGCCATAATTTTCATCATGGTTTCAATTGACTGAACTGAAACATCGTGGTCGGAAAAACGCACAATGCCGCATATGCCGCACATATAAAGACTCCTTTGCCTGGTAGTGGGTTAAATCCCTTGATTCAGTTCCCCTCCCCCGGCGGGATGGGTCAGGGGAGGGGGAAACAGCGCCTGATTTTTCCACCCTCCCCCTGCCTCAAGGGACAATGCTGCTGCCTTACGGTCGGAGGAGTGCCGAACTTACAGTCTGGCAGGCTGAAATTATTTAGAAAAAGACGTGCTAAACTGTAAGTTCACTCCGGGGGTGCTAAACTGTAAGTTCAGCACTCCGGGGGACGTGCTAAACTGTAAGTTCAGCACTCCGGGGCGCCTTCAGTCAACAGCATTGCCCTCAGGGGAGAGGGGAGACCTTATCAAGGGATTTGACCCACTAGCCTTTGCTTGTTATACTGATCCAATTTTGGTTTTTCCAAAAACAGACACAAAATCTTATAACATGTCCGCCAAACAGTTGCGGTTGACAGTTGAAGCAAATTTCGTGCCTGAAAAAACCTAAATTGGAATAGTATAGAATGATAATGATAAAAATCAGACAAATTCAAGAAAGGCTTCTGCCTCCTCGTATTCCTGATGATTTTCCTCTTTGGCTTTTTCCGGATCAGATACCCATTTGAAGGCCCGGATTTTTTTGCTTTCCGATACGGGAAGGGCGCAGCTTTCGGATTTCGGGAACTGCCCTTCCGAAGACTGATAGCGCGTAATCACAGCTTCTTCCGGGAAATTGACAATTTCAACTATATCTTCCACATATACCGATACAATCCCTGTAAACAGGGGGTCTTTCTCTTCTTCCCTGAGATACACTATCCGATCCCGGAATTTTTCCAAAGCCTCTGTGGGATTTTCCGCACGGGCCATACAGGTAAAATATCCGTGCCGGGCTTTCCGGTCCGACCGCATTTCGTCAAAAGAAAAATGTCCTGAATATAACATGGTGCCTCCTTCTTACTATTCTGTTCCGAATCCCCAATGTCCGGTATATTTTTTTGCATTCCGGTGTAATAATTCATATTGTAATGTAACATATCCGTTGAGAAAAAATCCGGAGTCGGAAAACTGAACCACAGATGAACACGGACGAGCACGGATGAACGGGATTCCGTAATTCGTGCATATTTACATTACAAATTCATATCCTAATAGCACACAGGTTTTTTGCGCAACCGGCTCCCCAAAGTCGCACAGAAAAGCGGCGCGGGTTTTGGGGAGTCCGGCATGATGTGATTGTCAGGCAATTTTATTTACCTGAGTTAAATTCCTTTTCGGACTTTTCCCAGGCATCCTCAAGGGTCTTATACGCATCAGAGAAGCCTTTTTTCATGTGCTCCCATGCATCGGCTGAACTGGTTTTCATGCTGCCGTACCATTCGGCCACCTGATTTCGCTGTTTGCGAAGTGCCTTAAGGTTTTCACGGGCCTTCCTGCGCGCTGCATCGTTCATTTTGTCCCAGTTTTTATCAATTTCCGCCTCCAGCGCGTCAATACGTTTATCCAGTTTATTCATGCCGTCTTTTGCTTTTTGAACCGCCTCATCCCTTTTATCGGCAGAATATGAGCCGATAGTCCGGAGCAAATCCTGAGTTTCTTTCTTAACTTCTTCTATTGAAGTGCCGGTCGTAACTTCTTCTGCTGAAGTGCCGGTGTTCTCCGTTTGCGCATAGCACAGCGGAGTAAGACCAAGTATACCGATCAGCATCATTGCACATATCTTTGATTTCATTTGTAAGCTCCTTAATTGTCTGTTGTGATAAAATCTCAAAAAAGACACCTTTCTGATGTTTATTCAGGTAAAATCAAATAAATTTATATGGTTAAAGTGAATACTTTTGTTCAGCGAAAAATGACAACTTTATATTTTATCAGCTTCAGCTTATTGAAATTACAGATGCCAGGTTTCCAAAATGGCATCAGGGTGACGTTTTTGAGTATAATACAATGTCTATTTAAATCTTGAAGTTGCTGACTTCACTGCATTACTGAGAGAGTCCCACGCACTGTCAATACCTGCTTTAAGGTCCTCCCATCCGTCATCACCGGCCGCCTTAAGCTCTGCGAGTTTGTCGGCGGCAGTTTCACGCATAGACCGCAGTTCTTCGATTTTTTTGTAGTATTCACGCTGCACATCGGCTTCCGCACTGTCGGCTTTTGCCTTGAGTTTGTCGATCTCCGCACTCCATTCATCCAATTGTGCCTGCAGTTTCTGCTGGTACGCTTCTTTCATGCTCATAATTTTTCTCCTGATTTAATAAACGGTTAATAGAAATTTTAGGATGCCAATGTTTCATCTGTTTAAATTTTGAAAAAATACAATCATGCCTTTTGTGTCTGATCCGGTCATGGTTGTTTCATTTTTTACATAAGCACCTCAGCACCTCCTTTTTTCAATTTCCAACGATTATCCGGAATTATGGGATATCATGGGGGCGGCCGTAAAAATCATAGCGACGGATTTCAAATACCTGGTTGATGGGCATGGACGGATCATATTCCGGGCTGTTCCGGACACTTTCACTGTCAATGCTCAGACCCAGTGTCCGATGCTTCCAACTGACATCTTCGATATCTTTCTGATAAACCAGCACTTTTTTTCCGCCGGGCAGCCAGTTCCGGGTATCCGCCACAATATAACGGATGGCCCATGTTTCATCATCCGCAATCATATCTTCCACATGACCAATACTCTCATCACTTGCACGAATATCGTATCCTTTGATTTCCCTTACAGAACGCAGGTGATTTTTCTGATCCGGTTCATTTGCCTGAGCCGGTTCCCTGTTTTCCGGAATTCGTTCCTGCAAAGAATGCTGATACAATGCAATGGGATGACCGGACATTCCCCATAATCCGAGATTTCCGTCCCAGTAATAGGGAAAACCAAAATGATCAAACCAGCGTTTTTCATATTCACGGGATACCGGCATATCCTTATCCAGGGGAGGACAGTTTTCAATCTGTTTTCTGCTGAGAGCAACATTGAATTTCCGGTTTTTCCGCCCCGGTTTTCCAAGGGTGATGGGCGAAACCAGTACTTTGCGCCCGGGCAGCCAGTTTCCGGTATCGGCCACCATATAGCGGATTCCCCACTGACGGTCGTCAAAAAGAAAATCATGACATTTGCCGATTTCGTCATCAGTTCCCCGTAAAGCATATCCGATAATATCTTTCAGACTTCGCAACATTTTTATGTACCTCCTTACTTAATTTGTATGAAAGTATCCTATATGGAAATGATATTTTAATAAATAATTGAATTTATGTAGATGTATATTGAAAAGACAGTATATGGAGTTTCGGAACAGAGATATACGGACAATGCTGCTGACGTAAGAAAAAGCGGAGTGCCGAAGTCTGTAAGTCTGACACTCCGCCGCCCTTAATTCGGGTGTAATTCACAGTTGCTGGTGAAATTTTAGGCAGTATTTGCCATTCCTTATTGTTCCGGCATTGGCAAATGCTGCCTGCAATCCGTCACCAGCACTCCTGAATTGCACCCCCTTAAGTGTCTATCCGAAAACCTGTTTTCCGGTGTTTTAAACCCTTACTTCCACCGGGTTTAAAAATCTGTTTCGGAGGTTTTCGGATAGGTTCTAAGTCAACAGCATTGGGGCAGGGGGACCGGAAACTGTTTTAGAAAAAAATATACCCATCTGTATTAGAAAAAATACATAATTTCCTGCATGGTAAACAGTATCCCGGAGATTTATACTGTATAGTCAATGCCGTTTCCTTAAGCAAAAAAACTCCCTCCCCCGGCGGGGGAGATGGAGAGGCAACCGTCTGTAATAATATCCTGTTTCGACCCTCCCCTGCCCCTCCCTCAAGGGAGGGAGTCTTAAGGAAACAGCATTGACTGTATAGTTGGAAAGGAGGTGTTCATGGGAGGAATTGATGTTTTTTTCATACTGACTGCAGAATTCACAGTAGCCTTCCTGGTGACCTGTGTATTCGCAATCAGTTTTTATCTTTTTCAGGGAAAAGACATGGCGCACAGACAGTTTGCAGCACTCTGTATGCTGATATTTCTGGGAACATGGGCCGGCGGAGCCTGGTTTCGTCCTTTCGGCTCCAATTTTGGCAGTATATTCCGCCTGTCTTATCTGCTTAGCGGGCTTGCTGTTTCCATCCCTGTTTTTCTTTTTTTCCGCAAACCGCCGCCATATGGAAGAAAAGAAACCATTGCATTGCTGGACAAAATGCAGCAGGAAAAGAAAGTAAGGCGGATGGCAGAAAGATCCGTGTATTTTTATCTGCGTTTTCTGCTGATTTTCCTCGCAGCAGCAATTATCATTCGATATATATACTGATTCAATTAGGAGTTACGCAGTTGAAACATAAGCCACTGTTTTTATTGACTGTGATTTTTTGGCATACATAGTAAATTCAAATAGTTAAAATTCAACTGCGTAAGCCCTGTCAATTTTGACGGTCTCGCAGAAAGTCCGAAAATCAGGTTTTGATACATATTAATACTTTGATTTTATTAATAACATTTTTTGAAATTTGGACTTTTTACCGATTCATCGGTTTTGGTTTTTCCAAAAGCGGACGCAAAATTTTATTATCTGTCCGCCGGACAGTTGCGGTTGACAGTTGAAGCAAATTTTGCGCCCGGAAAACCTGCCGCACCGTTTCATTTAAAATTGTGCATGTATTCCGGGAAAAGCATCCGGATGCCGGGTTACGCTTCGCCAACCCGACCTACATTGGAATACTTACTATGTGCGACACAATGTCATTGACTTAAGAATCCCCCTCCCACCGGGGGCGGGGGATTTTTTGCTTAAGTCAGTGACATTGATGTGCGACATCAGAGAATGTTAAGATGTTCGGGAATTAACTGTCTGGAATTATTGAGTCAGTATTCCGCCTTTATTACATTCTCCGGTGTCCACTATAATAATAAATTAAAAGGAGTGATCCTAAATGAACAGAAAAAATCGTATTTTACTTTGCAGTGATCTGGATCGGACGGTGTTACCCAACGGAAAAGAAGAAGAATCCCCCCCGGCCCGACCCCTGCTCAGAAAAATTGCAAAACAACTGATTCTGGCCTATGTCAGCGGACGGGACCGGCATCTGCTGTCGGATGCCATTTCGGAATACGCGATTCCGGTGCCGGATTTTGCCATCGGAGATGTGGGAACCAGTATTTATACGGTCCGGGAAAAAGCATCCGGCCCGGTATTTGAGAAATGGGAAGAATGGGAAAAACGCATTGCAGGGGACTGGAAGGGGATGGATTACCGGGCAGTTTCGGAATTTTTGAAAGATTTGAAAGAGATCCGCCTCCAGGCTCCGGAAAGTCAGAATACATACAAACTCAGCTATTTCAGTGAGCAGATCAGCATTTTTTCGGACCCCGGGCCTGCTGAAACCCGATGCCGCACGGCCGCCGAACTGATCAAAGAAATTGATCAGCGACTGGCGGATCAGGGAGTGAAAGCCAATATTATCTGGAGTGTGGATGATATGAAAGGAGTGGGACTTCTGGACATCATTCCGGAAAAGGCCACGAAATTTCATGCGGTAAATTTCCTGAAAGAAAAACTGGGAATTGAAGAGAAAAAAGTTGTTTATGCCGGAGACAGCGGAAATGACCTTCCCGCACTGACCGGCGGTTTACAGGCCGTTTTGGTAAAAAATGCAGCAGAGGAAGTACGGCAGATGGCTTTGGCAGAAGTAAAACGCAAAGGAAATAAAGAAAAACTCTATCCGGCCCGGGGGAATTTTTTCGGAATGAACGGTAATTATGCTGCGGGTGTACTGGAGGGACTCTGTCATTTTCTGCCGGAAACTGAAACATGGATGAAATCCGGTCTGCAGGAAATTGAAAATGAGGGATGACATTTTCCGCAGGAGTGTATTGCATACGCCCGGCGTGAGCGGGCTTCGGGGGCCTACACAGTACGTTGCAGGAGTAACAGAACCCCTCATTCAAAACGTGACAGAAGCCGTATGTATTTCGGAGGAAAACATCAGGGTACCGGGTTACGCTTTGCTGCCCTGCCCTGCCATTTCAGGTGATTTCCTGAAAAAAATGTAGCGAAGGAGTGCCGGACTGAAAGTCCGGCAGTGCCTGACAGACGGCAGTCCGGTTACAGACTTTCCGTTTATGACTCCTGCGGAAGCGCTGCATTCATATTTGGAAATCGCCTTAAGTGAAACAGAACATTATTAACGGTTTTACATGACATTTCTGCTCCTGAAAACCATCGGCATATGTGCAGGCACAGCTCTTGTGATTGTTTTTGCCGGGAACCGGATGAGCGCGCTGGCAGATAATCTGGCAGACCGTACCGGACTCGGCGAAGCACTGACGGGAACTGTTTTTCTGGGCGCGGCCACGTCTCTGCCCGGCATCACGGCTTCGGTTACTGCGGCACACAATGGCCATGCTTCTCTGGCCCTTTCCAATGCTTTCGGCGGTATTGCCGCGCAGACCGCTTTTCTGGCCCTGGCGGATCTGGCTTATCCGCGCGCCAATCTGGAACATGCCGCGGCCTCCCTTTCCAATATTCTGGCAGGAACCCTGCTCATCAGCCTTTTGTCTGTGATCCTGCTGGGAACAATGGGACCGGAAATCAGTTTTTGGGGAATTCACCCCATCACCCCCCTTTTGTTTGCCGCTTATGTGCTGGGGCTGAAACTGATCCGCCGTTCCCATGAATATCCCATGTGGCAGCCGAAAATGACTCCGGAAACCCGGCCCGATATTCCCGAAGACATCCCTTCGGATTCTCCGACCTTATGGAAAATCTGGCTGCAGTTTTCTGTCAGTGCCTTTTTTGTCATGAGTGCCGGCTGGCTGTTAACCCGTGCATCGGAAACCATTATCCGAGAAACCGGAATATCAGAATCCCTTGTCGGCGCATTCCTCATCGCAATCATCACCTCTTTGCCGGAACTGGTCACAACCATTGCCGCTGTGCGCCGGGGGGCGCTGACGTTGGCTGTGGGCGGTGTACTCGGAGGCAATACATTTGACATTCTTTTCGGGGCAATGGCCGATGCCGCGTACCGCTCCGGTTCCATTTATCATGCGGCAAATCAAAAGGAAATAATTCTGATGACCCTAAGCATCCTGATGACCAGTATCCTGATTATCGGTTTGCTGGTTCGTCAGAAACGGGGGATTGCCAATATCGGATTTGAAAGTATTTTCGTTCTGTTTATTTATGCGCTGGGAATTCTGATGATCGGGATCGGATGAAAAAAGGGAGAGTCAGCATCATTTTTTATCCCTATTTTCCTCTTTTTCCGCAGAACGCTCCTGTTTTTTTATTTTTTCCTGTTCCTTAATACCCTCTGCATGAACGATATCTCCGTAAATTCCTTTCTGCCTGTGATCCAGATTCCGGATGCTGGAAAAGCGTCCGTATAAAATCAGGGTATCATAGGGCAGGATAAGAGTATCTCCGAAGGGAGCACCGATATAGTCCCCGTTTTTCCGGGTAATTCCCAGCACCGCCACCCCTTCATTGCGTAATTCCAGATGTTTCAGTGCGCAGTTTGCCAACCAGTCCGCAGGCTGCACCTGCATTTCCGAAATATGATATTCCCCGCTCAGGTGCAGCAGGCGGTCATAATCCCGAACCTCCAGATCCGCATAGCGTTTTAATAATCTGCTGATAAGAGACGACAGACGGCGGTCAATCCAGGGGCTGTGGGCAATAAGCCAGAGCAGCAGCAGGCCGCTGATCAGTATGGCGATTTTGATCCATAATCCTCCGGATCGGTTAATATCAACAAAAGAAATGATTAAAGAGGAGACTGCGGTAACAATGCCTGCATTTCCGAACAGCATCAGAAGCATCAGAATTTTCCGCCGTACCGGATGACTGACAAGTTTTTCAGATTCCGAAGTGGTAAAACCGACACCGGTAAAGGCGGACCGTGCCTGAAAACGGGCCGTATGATGGGGAAGACCCGTATGGGTTAAGGCAACAGTGGCAATTCTTGTCACCAGCATGGAAAAAACCAGAACAAGCAGCAGTGAGATGACCGGCAGCATAATGTATTGACTTTCTGTATATAAGAGCCTGTCCGAAAACCTGTCTTTCGGTATTCTGAACCCCTGTTTTCACCGGTTCCGAAAACCGGTTTCGGAGGTTTTCGGATAGGCTCTGAATATTTCCGGAAAAGTGATAATTTCAGTAGATCGAAAACTTCCTGAAATCCCCCTCTCCCTGGCAGGGAGAGGGCCGGGGCGAGGGGGATAAACGGCTGATTTTTCACCCTCCCCCTGCCCCTCCCCCGGGGGAGGGGCAGTCTGAAAGCAGAAGCACTGCCGGCCGGAAACAGAATCTTTTCGATCTACTGAATTTGAGAATATAACAATTTTACATGAATAATCAATGAAAAGAAGTACGGAGTTTTGGATAGGATGAAAACCGGCGGACCGGAAAAAAACAATATGCAGGTTTTTTATCATCCATATACATAAAATCCCTTATTTATCTCCGGGAGAATTATCAATATGATAAGAGTCACGCAGTTAAATTTTAACTGTTTGAATTTATTATATGCCTTAAAAATTGACAATCAATAAAAACAGCAGATTATATTTCAACTGCGTAACTCCTATATGATAAAAAAATTATCAGAAAATATTTTATTTTATCGGACATAAAAGGACATACAAATGAAAATATGCATGTTTACCAATACCTACCTGCCTCATGTGGGAGGGGTGGCCCGTTCGGTCTCATTTTTTGCGGAAGATCTGAGAAAACTGGGACATCAGCTGATGATTATCGCACCGACTTTTCCCGGTTGCGAAGAACATGACAAAACCGAAGCCGGTATTTTCCGGGTGCCGGCCATTCAGAAATTCAACGGCAGTGATTTTTCCGTGCGAATCCCTTCCCCTTTTCTGGTGGATGAACAGATAGACAGTTTCCGGCCCGACATTATCCACAGCCACCATCCCTATCTGTTGGGAGATGCGGCATTACGGGCTGCCCGGCGCAGAAATCTGCCCCTGCTGTTTACGCATCATACCCTGTATGAGGAATATGCGCATTATCTGTCTGAAAATCCGGATAATATGAAACGTTTTGCCGTATTTCTGTCCAGCAATTATGCCAATCTCTGTGACCGGGTCATTGCCCCCAGTGAAAGCATCCGGGATCTGATTCGGGAACGCGGGGTGGATGTGCCGGTGACGGTTATTCCGACCGGTACGGATATTCCCTTTTTTGCCAAAGGGGAGGGAAAAGACTTTCGCAGAAAGTATGATATTCCGGAAACATCTTTTGTCATCGGTCATCTGGGCAGACTGGCACCGGAAAAAAATCTGGAGTATCTGGCCAAAGCCCTTGTCCCTGTATTGGAAAAAGAGAAAGACAGCCGTTTTCTGGTGGCAGGGGAAGGGCCTTCCGCGGATAACATTGCACAGATTTTTCATGAATCCGGTTTACACAACCGTCTGGTTCTGACAGGTAAAATAACAGGGCCGGATCTGGCGGATGCCTATCAGGCCATGGATATATTTGCATTTGCCTCCCTGTCCGAAACCCAGGGAATGGTGCTTACCGAAGCCATGGCAGCCGGGGTTCCGGTGATTGCACTGGATGCGCCCGGCGCAAGGGAAGTGGTCAGGGATGGAAAAAACGGACGACTGCTTGACAGGGATGCAGGGGAAGATCAGTTTGCAGAGGCTTTGCTGGATGCCATCCGTGAACCGGAAAAAATGCTGCTGTGGATAAAAAATGCTGAAAAAACAGCTCTGTCTTTCGGACGTGAAAAAACAGCGGAAAAGCTGCGGCAGTTATATGCGGATGCGGTGGGGGAAAAGCAGCAGGATGGGAATTATAAGACCAAAGAACTGGATATGTGGGATAAATTTTTGCTGGCCTGCAGTGCGGAATGGGAACTGGCTGTCGAAAAAACCGAAAGTGTAATACAGACAATGGATGAAACACAGGAAGTGGTCGGGCTTGATGAATCTGATGAATCATATCATTAATCTGTACCGCGGTTTTCTGAAAATTCTGTCCCGGAACGAATGGTTTGCAAGAATGCTGGAACTGCCGCGCTGTGAAGGCAGCGGAAGCGAACCGGGACTGGTAATGATTCAGATTGACGGACTTTCCCATACTCAGTTTCAGCGTGCTTTGTCCCGGAAAAAACTGCCCTTTATCCGAAAACTGTTGTCCAGGCAGCGTTTTACAGAAAAACCTTTATACTCCGGAATGCCTTCTGCAACACCGGGCGTTCAGGCGGAACTGTTTTACGGAGTGAAAACAGCTGTTCCCGCCTTTGAGTTTATGGACAGAAAAAGCGGTGCCCGCCATGCCATGTTTTATCCGGCCTCGGCCAATGCAGTGGCGCGTCAGCTTCAGCAGCAGGGCAGAGCACTGCTGCAGGGCGGTTCGTCTTATTCCAATATTTTTTCCGGCGGTGCGCAGACAGCCCGTTACTGCGCGGAAAGCATGAATCTTCAATCCCTGCTGAAAAGTGTCAATCCCCTGAAACTGATTTTTATTATTCTGTTTCACACGGGTAAACTCTTCCGGGTCATCGCCTTTGCACTGCTGGAACTGCTCCTGGCGGTGTATGATTTTTTCAACGGCGTTTTTGCAGGAAAGGATCTTTTGAAAGAACTGAAATTTATCCCGACACGGCTCTTTGTCTGTGTGATATTACGGGAGATGGTCCGTTTTCGGGTAAAGACGGACCTGGCCCGGGGTGTTCCCATAATTTCAGTCAATTTTTTTGCTTATGATGAGCAGGCACACCGCCGCGGGCCGGAATCCGCATTTGCCCACTGGACCTTAAAAGGGATAGATGAAACCGTAAAAGATATCTGCCGCACTGCCATGCGCTCAGAATGCATGGATTACCGCCTGCTGATCTATTCTGATCACGGACAGGAATCGGTGAAAAGCTATTCAAAATTTTTTGACCGTTCTGTCAGGCAGACCGTGCGGGAATCGTACGATAAATATAATCACAGTCACCATCGGAAAAACCGGGAAAATAACGATCACAGTCCGGAGGATATTTACCGCCGGGCTGCGAATCTTCTTTTCGGAAAACAGTTTATCTCCGGGCCGCGGCGGGAAGAATTATCTGATTTGCATACCCATCAGACAGATCAGATTGAAATTACCACAATGGGACCGCTGGGGCATATTTATTTACCGCCAGCCTTTTTTTCCCGGGCAGAAAGCTCCGGAACTCCGGACAGAGAAGAAACTTCCGGCAGCTATTCTGACATACTGGAGGCATTTGCGGACATTTTGCACAAAGAGGCCCAAATTCCCCTGCTTCTGTTTAATAAAAATGGGAAAATATATGGGATCAATGATTCCGGATGTTTTGAACTTCAGAAAAATCGGGAGATGATTCTGGGCAAAGCGCATCCTTTTCTAAAAGAAACCGCTGCGGATCTGGAAAATCTCTGCTTTCATCCCAATGCCGGAGATATTGTGATTTCCGGATGGGCACCGGGCGGCCCTCCCCTGTCTTTCAATACGGAAAACGGTGCCCACGGCGGACCGGGAACAGAAGAAACCCGCGGATTTGTCATATTGCCGCCCTGTATAGGAAGTCATCACAGTTATCTGCGCCCCCTGGATCTGAGAAATCTGATTTTCAGATATATGGGAAAAAAAGAATCCCTGATCCCCCGGCCATTGATAAAAAAAAACAGAAAGGACCACTCACTTTCCATTCTCACTTATAATATACATAGCTGCATTCATACGGACGGACAAAGCAACCCGGATCGCACCGCAGATATTATCGCGGCACTGAATCCGGACATCGCGGCTCTTCAGGAAGTGGATTCCGGTCAGGAACGTAGCCGTTTTACCGCACAGGGAAATTATCTGGCCGCCCGCCTGGGCATGAAATGCCGTTTTTTTCCTGTCATACAAAAGGAGCAGCAGCAATACGGTCTGGCCCTTTTAAGCCGCTTTCCTTTTCACAGTCTGAAATACAGTCGTTATTTTCATAAAATCAAAGACAGAGAACCGCGCGGATACATGCTGGCAGATATTGAAAGCCCTCTGGGAATCATCCGGATAGCCAATACCCATCTGGGACTGTCAGTAAAAGAGCGACGTATGCAGATTGCAGAACTGCTCGCACACCATTGGATTTCAGATTCACTGAAAAAAAATATGCCGCTGCTTGTCTGCGGTGATTTCAATGCCGGGGCGCAGTCATATGTTTACAGAAAAATGACAGCGCATGTAAGGGATGTACAGATGCAGGTACCCCATCAGAAAGCAAAACCCACTTTTTATTCCCATTATCCGCTGCTGCGTTTGGATCATATTTTTATTTCAGACCATTTCCGTACTGAAAAAGTGCTGGTTCCCGATGATAAGGAAACCCGCCGGGTATCGGATCATCTGCCGTTATACTGTGAATTGTTTTTCAAATAATATCAGCAGATTCGGATTGACTTAATGCCGTTGGACGGGGGGGACTTTCATATAAACGGCCATGAGTCATGGCTCACAACGAAGCATGAAAGTCTTTTTATACCGGACGCGGAGCGTCCCGCAGCCCGTTCCCACGCGGAGCGTGGGAACGAGGTGCGCGGGGAGACTTTCATATAAACGGCCATGAGCCGTGACTCACTGCTAAGCATGAAAATGCACCGCAGAGACGCACACCGCATCAATGCCGTTAAGTTAAGACTCCCCTCCCTGAGGGAGGGGCAGGGGGAGGGTGAAAACGTCTGATAATTACAAACTGCTGTCTTCCCCCTCCCCTACCCCCTCCCGCCGGGGGAGGGGAATTTTTGGCTTGACTTAATGCCATTGAACGGGGTGGGCGGGGAACTTTCTTAAAATATAAAAACCAATGTGGTTGTGCGACACTGTTCCGGAAAGGATATCCAACACTGTTATGATAAAAAAATACCAAACCCAGATGATACTGCTTCTGATGATTCTCATCTTTGCTCTCGCTTATATCTTTTTGAAGAATGATATTTTTGCATTTATATCTTTTATAGAAAGTGAAAATACCCATCCGCTGATTCTGATTCTTGCTTTTCTGATTCTGCCCCTGTTGTTTTTTCCGGTCACCGCACTAATGATCCTCATCGGATTGCGTTTTGATACAGTTTACGGCATCATTATTGTGTTTATGCTCATGCCTGCGCATCTGCTGTTTTCATATTTTGCAATGCGTTCTTTTTTCCGCACACGGCTCAGACAGTTTGCAGAGAAAAAATATCCCGGACAATTTCAGATTCCGAAAAAACATTCGTTTGAATACGCGTTTCTGTTTATGGCATTGCCCGGACTTCCCTATGCGGTAAAAAATTATCTGCTTCCCTTATCCGGAATTTCCTTTTGGAAGTATTTTCTGACTGCCTGGCTGGTTCAGGGGGTCATGGGCATTCCTTTTGTGATTTTGGGAGATGCGGCTGCAAAATGGAGTATTCCCCTGTTTTCCCTTTTTTTCCTTCTGTTCCTCATTGCCTGGCTGCTGACAGGGAAAATCCGGAAAAAATACGAGCATACTGCGGTATCGGATTCGGAGCATTGAAAAACCTTTGATATGCATGTAATCTGAGATTATTTTTTCAATCAGGAAGGAGAATTATGATACTCAAAAAATGGCTGCCCTGGAAATTTATCATCAAAAGGGCCGCCCAGGCATACGGTTTCCTTGATCCGGTGACACTGATGGCCAGATTGCGGCGTTTCGGACATCCTTCGGAGGTGCAGGAACCCATCGAACTGATCCGGGCCGGAGTGGTGTTTCATGCCAGAGGACTTATCAATACACGGGCCATCCAGTACAATCTGGACTGGATCTGGCCCTTCTGGATTAGCAAACAGTTCAGACCCAATGACATCTCTTTTATACCCAGGGGCTTTTCCTTCAGCCATGTGAATCTGACCCACCGGAACTGGACCGCTGTGGGACATCCGGATATTCCCTGCTATCCCATTGCAGATCCCAGAGGACTGGTAACGCCCTACCTGGACGGCTGGTCTTTGGATTTCTGGATATTATCGGAAGACGGTCAGATGCTGGTACCATCGGAATGTGATACCGTGCAGCAGCAACAGAACATGGAAGAAGAAAGATTTTCCATTGAAACCCGTTCAGAAAAAACAGGTCTCAGACTTGAAACCGAACTGCGGGTGGAAGCGGTTGAAAAAGAAATGCAGACCTGTATTTATGCCAGGGCCTTTGCGGAAAAACCTTCCTGGCTGGTTCTTTCTTTCCGTCCCTATAATCCCGAAGGGATTCAGTTTATTGACAGCATTGCATTTGATCGGGAGAATCTCTGTTTTCGCATCAATCAGCAGGACAATGCATGGCTCAGTCTTTCTCCTGAAAAAGTGCTGTTTTCCCATTATGAAAAGGGCGATGTCGGACGTATTCTGCATGAGGCGGAGAGTTCCCGTTCTGTAAACTGTGACATCGGCATGGCCACGGCTGCGGCCCTGTTTCCCCTGAAGCAGACGCAGGAAAATAATTATACGGGAGAACTGAAGGTCTCTCTTCCCCTGGCGGATGCTTCCGCAGCATATCAGAAAAAAATAAAGAGCGGTGATTTACCGCACCAGAGATGGGAGACCCTGCTTTCGGAAACGGCCCGGGTGCTTGTACCTGATAAAAAAATACAGTTTCTTTATGAGGCCGCGGTGCGTACCATGCTCCTGCTGACCGCGGATGAGGCATATCCCGGCCCCTATACCTATAAACGCTTCTGGTTCCGGGATGCCTGCCTGATGATACATGCGCTCCTGGCTGTGGGACATCCGGACCGTGTACGCCGCATGATTTTAAAATTCCCTGCACGGCAGACCATCAAGGGCTATTTCCAGTCCCAGGAAGGAGAATGGGATTCCAACGGCCAGGTGCTGTGGATTGCAGACCGTCTGCATGAACTGGGCGGTACTGCCTATGATGATGCTTTTATGAAATCTCTTTTCAAAGGGGCGGACTGGATTATCCATAAACGTATCCGGAAAGATACGGACAAAGCCCATTACGGTCTTTTTCCCGCCGGATTCAGCGCAGAGCATCTGGGGCCCAATGATTATTATTACTGGGATAATTTCTGGGGAGTGGCCGGACTGCGTGCCGCGGCCCGTCTGGCAGATGCGCACGGTTTCCCCGACAAAACAAAAGAATACAGCCTGCAGGCAGATGCATTTATGAAATGCGTTCGGAAAAGCATTGAAAATATCCCGGTGAAACAAAGACGGCAGGCCATCCCGGCTTCTCCTTACCGCCGTATGGATGCCGGGGCCGTCGGTTCTCTGGTGGCGGATTATCCCCTGCAATTGACGGAAGCAGGAGAGCCCATGATAATGAACACCGTAAACTATCTGACCGAGCACTGTTTTCACTCCGGCGCGTTTTTTCAGGATATGATTCATTCGGGTCTCAATATTTACCTGACCCTGGCCATTGCACAGACCCTGCTGAGAGCCGGAAATCCGGATTATAAAGAACTGATCCGCACAGTAGCGGATCTGGCCTCCCCGACCGGTCAGTGGCCCGAGGCGGTTCATCCCTTTACCAAAGGCGGCTGCATGGGAGACGGACAGCACGGCTGGGCCGCGGCCGAATGGCTGATGATGATCCGTAATCTTTTCGTGCGGGAAGAAAATGGGAAAGTGATTATCGGTTCCGGTATTTTTCCGGAATGGATAGAAAGCGGGCAGGAACTGTTTTTCGGTCCGACAATGATTCCGGGGGGCAAAATCAGTGTCCGTATGTGCAAATCCGCAGAGGGGATTGAGCTGGATGCGGAACATCCGCCAGTGAAGACAGAGATGATGGTAAATATTCCGGGATACCGGATACAGAAAATTGAAAATGGCAAAAATAAAATGCAAATCAGGAAACTGTAATATTTTTTTCCTGCTGAACGGATTATGGCAATCCCGTTTACATCAGAAATCAGAAAAAGGAGAATAAAATGCCGGAAAAACAGATAGACAATCAACTGCTGAAACAGGTGGGAGAACAGCATATTTTGGATGAAAAGGGAGAAAAAATCAGACTGGCTGATCTGTGGCAGGAACAAAGAAGTGTGATGGTGTTTATCCGGCATTTCGGCTGACCTGTCGCCCGGCGGCAGGTGGCCGACCTGAATGAAAGGCAGGAAGATTTTACCATCCGAAATGCGCGGCTGCTTCTGATCGGAAACGGTGATCCCCTGCATATCAGACCCTTCAGAGAAGATACGGGATATTCCGGAGAAATTTACACTGATCCGAATCTGAAGATTTATTCCCTGCTGGATTTCAAACGGAATATCGGAGCAATGTTCGGAATGAAATCATTTGTGCAGGGGCTTCGATCCATAGGAACACGCCATGCAATGATCGGAATTCAGGGAGACGCGCTGCAGCAGGGAGGTGCGGTGATTGCCGGTCCGGAGGATGTAATGCACTATTTTTACAAAAGCAGTGAGGTCGGAGACTGGCCGCCTGTCAAAGACATGCTGGCCGTCTGTGAAATCTGAGTCCTGTGATCCGTTCAGAATCTCTTTCAAATACACCTGCTGCTCCGTCAACGTTGAAATTATGAATTAAAAAACCGGATTTTTCAAAAAATCCGGTTTTTCAGTGCAAATGAAGTCACAGATTCAAAATCATGAATAAAAATCTATCCGAAAACAGGTTTTCGGATAGGCTCCGGGTCATTCCCCCCTGTTCGGTATTTCCTGCGTTTTCCGGATATGCCCGTAATTCAGTATGGCCACAAAAATACTGCCGCCGACCAGATTCCCTGTAATTGCAAGTCCGATAAAACGGACAGCCTGGAATAATGTGAACTGATTACTGATAAAAAGTGCTGTAAACATTTCCACTGAACCGGCAATGGAATGATGCAGTCCGCCCAGCCCGATCAGAAATGTTACAATATAAATGCAGACAATCTGACTGATGGTTGGCGGTGTGGCAAATATCAGCCATCCGCCCATAGCCATCAGCCAGCCCGCAAGCACAGAACTGATAAAGATAGCTCCTTTGCCATGGTCAGTCAGATGGTGGGCAATGATGATATATCCTTTTTCCGCCTGAATGACATCATCCGCTACTGTAAGAAGTCCCGCACTGATTACCGCTCCGCACATATTCCCCAATATTACAACCACCCAAAGCCTTAACAGTTGGAAAAAACCGGCTTTCCCTTCAAGAACCGGATATACGGCCGTTGCCGTATGTTCGGTAAATAACTGGGTTCCGCTCATAATACAGATCACAAATCCCAGAGGATATACAAGTGCAGTGGATAAACGGAGTATCAGCGGTTCGCCCGCGGGGGCGGATACCATAGTGGATATTACCGCCACGGACATGGCGGTAAATCCGAGAATCAGACCGGCCGCCACTGATGATAATGCCAAAGACAGAAAAGGGCGGCGGATCTGCTCCAGCCCCTCCTGTATTGCTTTTTCCAGAATATCATCCGGATGGCGGACGGCTTCGTCTGTACGTTTGACAATTACGGGGATGAATTCCCTGTCTTCCTGAATTCTTTCCACTGTGCGTTCTGTCTGCGCGTCAGCATCGGAATCATTTGCATTTCCGTTCGGAAGCACGATATCCGATGCATTGTCACCCGAATGATTCATATTCTGATCTATGCACTCTTTTACATGTTTCAATGGTGTCACCATGCAGGAATCCTGTTTTTTCTGCTGCTGTTCCGCTTACCGGCATCAGGGGCAGCAGAGATAGCGATTTGTTTCACTTCGGGACACGGAAAAATAAAAGTCCCGCGGGGACAACGCATACCGGCCCGGAAATTTATTTCCGGACGGTCGGCGGGTTAAATATTTTTTTCCGAATCCCCCGGGAGTTACGCAGTTGAAATATGATGAATCGGTAAAAAGTCCAAATCTCAAAAATCGCTGCTAATAAAATCAGCAGATTAATATGTATCAAAACCTGATTTTCCGATTTTTTACGAGATCGTCAAATATAATCTGCTGTTTTTATTGACTGTCACTTTTTAAGGCATATAATAAATTCAAACAGTTAAAATTCAACTGCGTAACTCCTGTCCCTTACAGTAAATTCTTCCGTACCGCCGGAAAACGGCAGGATGCTGTTTCTGCTTTACGGTTGCACAGGGGCAAAATTGATGAACCGGTAAAAAGTCATTTTTCCGGAATTCAGCCTTAGTAAAATCAGCATGTTAAACTACTGAAACACCCGGATTTCGTACTTTTTACATATTCATCAACATTGCGGACAAAAAAGAACACGGGTTTACACCGCCCCGGGCCTGATACGCAGAAATGATATGCAGAAATGATGCTCAGAAATCCGGATTGCCCCACATGGCAGTAAAGAGCTTTTTCAGATTTTCCGGAATCTGAGACCACACCCATTTTTTGTCTTCCGATGTCAAATCCCACATCAGATTTTCTGCATAACTCACATCAATACAGTTTTTTACTGACTGCGACCCCCGGTCAAACTGATTTGAGAAGAAAAGAAACTCCTTTCTTAGTTCTGCCTGATTACGCTGGCGAATGAACATGTTTGTGACATCGGCAAAAGCCTCCACCCAAATGTATTCAGGTTCTTCGTCAGAATCAAAACCGCGTCCGCGCATGATTTCATCTGTTTTGGCGGCCGCATCCGGCAAAGCCCGGCGAATGGCTTTGAGAAAATTCCGTATGTCCTTTTTCTTATCCATCCTGTGTTTACCGAATGTATTAGGCACTCAGCAAAAAATAACTGCTCCGTTTCATCTGAATAACAGACGGAATGCACAGTTTTGTTTATCCCCCGGATATTTTCGGAGGATGTATTTCTTGCCGGGTCCCTTAACAGTGTAATCCGCAGCAGATAACCGTTTCGGCTTTTATATTTAAAAAATCCGCCGTTTTCGATTTTCCGCAGTATGTGACCGCATTCATTTTTTGATAATATGCTTCTGATAATACCGCAGGGATGCTCCCCCAATGGCATTAAGTTAGGGATTTGTCTGGAGTGCCAAAATGAAGTGAAACGGAATTTTGGCGGGATTTTTCCAATCATTTCAGCATTCCAAACTTTCAGTTCGGGACTCCTCCGCCTTAACGTAACGGCATTGACGCAGCCCCCTGCCCCTTTACCCGGAAAGTCCCCGGACAGCCCTCCTGTCGACCGAATCCCCAAGTGCAGCAAGCAGATCCGCCACTTTCGGATGATCACCTGCTTTTCTGCCTGCATAATAATAGCGCAGGGAAGCTCCCTGCGAATCAATGGAAGCATCATCCGGAGAATCAGTCGGAGAGTCAGCCGGAGACTCGTCATAAGGAGCAATAATAACGGCTCCCCCCAGTTGAAGTGTGCTGCCCTGAATGCCTCCCTGCGAATGTCCTTCTTTTTTCGCGGAAAAAGCCTTTGCAAGGGAGCGGATACTCATCAGTCCGCCCACACCACTGGCAAAACCCAGCAGGGCAAAGGCATGTCTTTCCGGATCAGTGAGCAGCTCTCCCTCATATCCTGTTGCCTGCCTGAATTCTGCAAAATAGCGGGGGGCTCCGGAACCGATGACCGCAAGATTTGCATTTTCTTTCTGAAAATCCCTTTCCCTTTCTGCCAGTTCAGCCACCTGCTGACGGCAGAAAATTCAGCCGAAATGGCGGACAAAAACCAATACCGCTGTTTTCTCCTGCCAAAGAGACGATAAGGGGATTTTTTCATTGTTTCCATTAAAAACTTCGATGCTGCCCAGCTCTTCTGTCCGGATATTTTTCATTTATCCCCCTTCAGTGCTTCTGATAGGCAAAACCGGGGGGAAGCGAATCCGCTTCTGCCCGGCCTGCGGGTTTTAGAGTCTGTATCATTTGATTTCCTTTGGGGAATTCCTTATTTCAGAATCAGTTCCCCATGCCCCCTGTCTTTCAGATATTGCGGATAGAGTTTATAGGCCGGTTTTAATATGGGAAGCAGTTTCAATGTCTTGGGAACATTGCCTTTTGCCGTTACCTGCCTGCGGGTCAGCGCACTGACCAGGTTGGCTTTGCCATGCCAGAATTTATGGGCAAAATCCGCATTCATGGACATGGTAACTTCCGGTTTTCCGTCAAATTCACCCCGGATGATTTCCGGTTCTTCTCCTCTGGTATCAATGGTGATGACCGCATCCGGTTTTGCATAGCGGAACTGAATACATAATCCGGTTTTTTGCAGGGCAGGTCCGATATCGGGATTTTTGCTTAACATTTCATAAAAATCCAGGAGAATATCATAAAGCATTTCACTGTCTGCAAATACAGCGGACAGCTTTCCGGCGGCTTTTTTTCCGGCCCTGTGCGGCAGCAGTTCCGCGGGATTGACTTTCAGGGGGGTGTCTGCGGCATGATACACTTTTTCAATAATATCCATCACGGCCTCCCGATCCGGTTCCACCGGATTATACAGCATGGAACCGTCTTCCATTGCCGTGTCCGCCACCTGATCCAGTTTTTCCAGATGATCTGTAATACCGGCATCCTTCAGATTTAAAGGTATTCCGGTAAGATAGGCCAGTTGGCGGTTGAGTGTCCGTATTTTTTCAATCCCCGCAATGGCGGCCTGCCGCCGGATCCAGTCATCCACAAATCCCAGGTTTTCCAGTTTGCTGACAGCAAAATTCCTGATGCGCCGGGCTTTGCCGTCCACAAAATTCTTTAAGGGATCAATATCCGTTTTCTTTACCGCTTTTGAAATCAGATCCAGCGCGCCGGACTGAATCACACTCTGGCTGTTGCTGACAACACTGGGAAAGGAAATGCCCAGGGCCATTGCCACATCCGCATAGCGTTCTGTTCTTGATTCCAGATTATATTCCATGACTTCGGGGAGAATCAGCGTATTGGCAAGGCCGTGGGGAATATGGTACACACCGCCCAGGGCATGGGAAATGCCGTGAACCATGCCCACCATGGAATGGGAAAAGGCAACACCGGCCAGAAAACTGCCCACCTGCATGGCACCTCTGGCCTGCAGATCCCCGGGCTGGTCACATGCCTGAAGAATATTTTCACTGATGAGTTTGATGGCATGAAGTGCCAGGGCATCCGAGGCCGGGGACCATTCTTTGTCAACATAGGCCTCGATGGCATGAACAAGGGCATCCATGCCGGTGCAGGCGGTTAATTTGGGCGGCATGGAAACCGTCATTTCCGGATCAAGGACGGCGAGCTGCGGCAGAAACTGCTCTTCTGCAAAGGGCAGTTTCACATCATTGTCCGGATCGGCGATAACCGCCACTTTTGTCACTTCCGAGCCGGTTCCGGCAGTGGTGGGAATGATAATGGCGGGCAGTAACTGCTCTGTGCTGTCCAGCAGATAGGCCCCCATATGATCCTGCACTCTGCCGCCTTTGACCATCAGCAGATTGGCAACCTTTGCCGTATCAATCACACTGCCCCCGCCGACAGCAATAATCATATCGCATTCGGTCTTTTTCCCCAGGGCAGCGCATTCTTCCACTGTTTTTATGGTGGAATTGGGGGGCACATCATCAAAAATGCACGCGATTTCAATACCGGTTTTGGCAAAACCGGCTTTGACTTTGTCCACCGGGCCTGCGCTCAGCAAAATTCTGTCTGTTACCAGCAGGGCTTTTCTTTTGCCGAAGCGGGCAACCGCTTCTTCAATGGATTCAAGAATGCCGACACCGTAAATCAGTTTTGTCGGCAGGGAAAACTCAAAATATTCCGGGAGCATTTTTATATTCCTTTATAGTATTTTTTTGTGGATTTTTATGAATCCGGATCATCCGCACATATACAGTCAGGGCGGGGGGGGTGAAGCGCAGCGGAACCCGCCATCCGCGTAATAAGGGGGGGCCGCTGTCGCTTCACCCACCCTGCAGCAAAGAATTTTCATATAAACGGTCATGACCGCGGGGTCACAGCGAAGCATGAAAGCTGCACGGAGTGCGAAAATTTAGGCCGAAGGGCCGGTTTTTCGCAGACACTTTCATATAAAGGGTTTTAAGCGGGAACATGCGGTCTTATACCCTTCATCAATCAGACTTTCGGCCTGGCGCAGCGAAAAATTCAGCAGGGAACTGAAGCCCAGCATTTTTGCAGGTGCCAGGCAGATGATTTCGGGCTGTTTTGCTGTATATCCATTCTTTCTGTATTCAGGCAGGGAAGTCGGCAGACATCTGTCTTCATAAGCTCTGCTGAGAAGCGCAGTCTGATAGGAAGCCGAAAGGAACTGCTCGAAAACATGTTCCAGAGCCGTTCTGACATCTCCGGGAAAGGGGTGAGGGCTGTGTCCGACGGGAGAAAGCATAACGATAATAATCTGCTCCGCACCAAATTCCAGTGCCGGAAGCAGGGGGATATTGCTCATAATACCGCCGTCCCAATGGGGAACCCCCTTTATATTCTGACAGGAAAAAAGAACCGGCATGGCACCGGAGGCCAGAATGTGCTCCATCTGAATTTCCGAATTATCAAAAAAGCAGGGGCGGGCCGTGTGTACATTGACCGTTGAAACAACAATTTTCATCCGGTTGTTTCTCAGATGCTGAAAGTCAATATATTCCTTCAGCATGGACTCCACCCCGCCTGCATCCAAAAGCGGTTTCAGTTCCCGGCCAAACAGAGCATATGCCAGAAACTGCAGCAGATTGAGTTTGTACATCCTGCGCCGGTTATATGTGGTCCAAATCCGTACCAGTTTTTTGATGTCCAGACCGGAACCGATTCCTGCCGCATTAATGGCCCCGACAGAGGAACCGCAGATAATATCCGGTTTCCAGTTTTTTTCCGCAAGGTATTTCCAGACACCAATCTGAAACGCTCCCCTTGCCCCGCCTCCGGAGAGTATCAAAGCCTTTTTCATAGCAGAATTCCGTGTAAGAGTTCAAAAAACATATTCAGAAAAAAGGGGCAGTGGGTCAAATCGGCTGAATCCCCCTCCCTACCCTCCAATACTGTTGCCTTACGGTCGGAGGAGTGCCGAACTTACAGTCTGGGAGGCTGAAATTATTCAGAAAAAGACGTGCTAAACTGTAAGTCCGGCACTCCGGTTTTTCTTAAGGCAGCAGCATTGCCCCTGACCCCTCCGGCCGGGGGAGGGGATTTTCAAATCAGCCGGTTTGACCCACTACCAAAAAAGGATTGCGAAAATGAAGACCGGCTGCCGGTTTTCCGCAAACCGCAAAAGACCGTTCCTTCGGAGTGTAACTTTTGCACTCCGAAAAACCGGATGCCGTTTTTAAAACAGACTCTCATGCTTCCGCTGCATTTGACCATATTTCATTATGCCAGGCCAGTTCCCTTTCCAGCATTGTTTCTACGAAAAAATCAATATTATCAATGGTTTTAAATGCAAGATAGCCTTCGTAAACAAAATCCGTGATATCTTTTACGCCAAAAAGAAATGCCGTCTTTTTTACGGTATTCAGAGACAGGGCCACGATCCATTTTTTGCTTAACGCGTGAAACATGCGGGTGACTTCGGCACTCAGTTTTATCTGATAAACACGCTGATCGTAATTGTCAAGACTTCTGTAAATCTCCTGGTACTCCTCCATTGTCATGGATTCGTCAATACCGGCCGCCATCATCTTTTCCACCATCAGATCATCCATTTCATCGGATATGTCGTGGAGTTCAATCACTTTGCTGACCGCAGTGAGCATGTTCCGGTATATTTTGCCGTCCAGCGCTTTGTGAAGCATTTTCATGCTGGTATTCCGGAAAGAAAAATCTTCCGGTGCATAAAGTTTTTTAAAGAAAAAATCCCCGATTTTTGAAAATTCCGGATCATTTTCAATGTCCTTATAGGTTCTGTTGATCCGTCCGGACTGAAAATCCTGCAGGATCCGTTTCAGTTTCAAAAAAGAGGTTTCTGAAGTATTTTTGTCTGAAGTATTTTCGTCTGAAGTATTTTCGCCTGAAATATTTTCGCTGTCCATTGTATCCGTATCCTTGTATCAATGGTTCGGTAATTTTCTCTGATTTGCAGAGCATAAAAATATAACTGCCTGAAATCATTAAATCTGAATATTTTCTTTGCGTTTTACAAGCTGCTGAAATTATTCAGTCCGATTTTTTACCGAACTGTTTGCCTGTATATCCCGATATTTAAAATCTGATGTCCCGCCTTTGTGCTCACTTTACATTCTTTTCAGGCTTTCCCTGAATATTTTCAAATTGTTCCAGCTTTTTTTCCAACGTTCTGATGCGCGTCTCCAGTTCCGCAACCTGGTCTTTTGTTGCCAGACTGGCTGCAGACAGAATTTCCTTTAAGCGCCTGTCAATGGTTTCAGAAATCCAGCCTTTCAGGGAGCTGGTAAAAGCCAGAATTTCATTTTTCAGACGACTGCCTTCGGATTTTGATATTTCTTTATTTTTCACCAGGCCTTTGACCATGTCATCAATTTCTTCTTCTGCCATGGTTAAGGCATTCTGCCAGAAAGAAACATATTTTTTTGCATAATCCGTCAGTGCATTTCCGCCTTTCCGGAACAATTGGATCAGTACACCCGATGACACCGCACCGCCTGCTTTTCCTTTGCCGGTTGCAAGCAGACCGGACACAACGGAGGCTGTAATATCTTCTCCGCTTTCATTATCAATAATAAGGACATCCCTGCCCTGTTTCAGCAGTTTGGAAAGATCCGTGCGGGAGATATACTTTTTATCCTTTGTGTCGTACAGTTTTCTGTTTGCATATTTTTTGATACGGTGCATTCTGTTTTCCTCCCTGACTTTTTTTCAGTCGGGCACTTCTGTCATTGGCAAATCTGAACACCCCCGCAGCGCATCATTTTTTGCGAACCGGACATATGTTCCGCAGCCCCAATGGCATTAGGTTAGGCACTCAGCAAAAAATATACTCAGCACCGGAACAAACTGAACTTCTGAATTTCAGACTCCCTTTTCCGTATGCTGAAATCTGCCGGTGATACGGAATTATTTCAGACTGTCCCCGGATTCCGGGACTTTTCAGAAAGCGCCGTTTATGCCGGAGGACAGTATAACTGCTCCGTTTCATCTGAATAACAGACGCAATGCACAGTTTTGTTTATCCCCCGGATATTTTCGGAGGATGTATTTCTTGCCGGGTCCCTTACGGCGGAGGCACTCCGAACGGAATGTTTGGGACACTGAAATGACTGGTAAAATACAGCCAAACTTTCCGTTTGGCAGTCCTTACCCCAATGACACTGGCCCGCAGCCCCGCCTTCCGGTTTAAGAAATTCCGGAGGCAGGGATGCCGGATAATTTTTTGTCCGTCCGCACATACTGCTTTCTGCTGTCAGGCCGCATTACTGAAACCGGCGGTCTGCGTTTCGCTCTTTGTCTCTTTGTCTGTTGTGTCCCCGACGGTTTTTGTAACTGAAGATACTGCCATTTTCGGGCCTGCCGCTTTTATATCCCCGGCTGTTTTTTCCGCAGTGAGCTTTTCCCCGGACAATTTCAGCGCGTCAATCTTTTCGTTTAATTTCCTGATATTTCTGTCAAGTTCGGCAACCTGTTCTCTGGAGGGCAGTTTGACAAGGTCTATGGCCTTCTCAATTCTGGCATCAATAATCTCCCCCAGCCATTTCAGCATCTTATCGGTTTTGATGAAGGAAATGCCCTTTTTGCTTTTCTTGTCTCCGCTTTTTTCAGAAAACCGGGCAATTACCGAATCTGTGATGTCTTTTCCTGTTTTGGCCAAAGTAACCTGAATCTCTTCCCCCTTCTGAATCATTCCGGAAAGTGTTTCGGGTGTAACATATTCTTTTGCTTCTGTATCAAAAAATTTTCCATTGGCATATCTTTTTATATGTAACATTGTCATCTCCTTTTCTCCGAATATCTTTTATTGTTTTATATACACTGTTTACCCAATGCCCTTACGCTAAGCCTTTTTTCTCCCCCATTTGTAAAAGGGGGGTGGGGGATTTTTTTCAACCGTCTGAAAATCCCCCGGCATCCCATTGCTGTCAGGTGAAAACTTCAGGGGAGTGCCAAACTTACAGATTGGCATGTTTTTTCCGAATTGCTTCAGTCTGCCGGACTGCAAGTCCGGTACTCCCGGTCAGTCTTAACCTGCCGGTAATGCCCTTAATCCCCCTTAACGAAAGGGGAAAAACTGCGGAAAGCGTAAGGGCATGCCTTTGCGGGAGGGGAAGAACCGGGCTGCCCCGTTGCCTGAAAACAGTATTGTGCTTCCGCCTGTCCTGTGGAATGGAAATCCCGGATCCGAAACAGGGTTTTTTCCGGATTCGGATTATGCACCTGCTGTCTGGCAGCTGAGTGCGTCCACTTTTTTACTTACACCGTCAATTCCGACGATAAGATTATCAATTTCCGATTTGGAGGGAAGATTCAGTTTGGAGGGAATTGCATCCACACCCTCGGAAATTTTCTTTTCCAGGTTTTTCTTCATGGGGATTCTGTCCAGGTTTTTTTTGCCCATTGCAATGATGTCTTCCCGCAGCAGTTTGAAATCATTTTCAATTTTCTTGAAGATTTCTTTACCTGTCCGCTTGACTTTTTCCATTTTTCCCCGAACTTCCTCTTTGGTTGTATCCACTTTTTTCTGTACTGTCTCCACGCGTTCTGATTTCACTTTCCGCAGGACTTCCCTGCTGTCGTAAATCAGGTCATCAATTGTTTTAACCGGATCCCCCTGAAGCTCTGTGAAAAATTCACGGGCAGTTGCAAGGTTTTTCTTAATATATTTTTCATTATAAGATTTCACCCGGTCTTCCATTTTATCTTTGGCATCATTTACCGTATTGACAATATAAAATCTGGATTCTTTGTTTTCTGTCATTTTTCCGCTCTCCTTTTTAAATGTGTTAAAAAAATATGACATAACACGTTGCGTCATGGAAACAATATGGCGCATTGCGTCATGATTGTCAAGATTATTTTCCTGTTTTTTTGACACAAAGCGGCAATAATCGTGCTTAACATTCTGTAATAAATAAATATAAAAATATTACAAAACAAAATGATTCTTTTTCATCCCATAAGTCAAGAAAGTATTGCATTTTGTTCTAAGGAGGGTTATGTAAATTCTTTTACGGATTTATTTAAGAATTGCGTTTCATTATATTGTATATTAGGAGAATAGAATGTCCAAAAAAATGACACAGGCGGATAATTTCTGGTTATGCATGGATGAACCTGTAAACCTCATGGTCATCACAGGATTCTGGGAATTTGGGGAACCGCTGGATTATAACCGTCTGTATGCAACGGTCGAGGCCCGGCTGGCCCCTTTTCCCCGCTTCCGGCAGAAAGTGGTAAAAGCCAAAAGCGGTCTGGGCCTGCCAAGATGGGTGGATGACAGGCATTATGATCTTACTTCCCATCTGCACCGGATTGCTTTGCCGGAACCGGGAGATAAAAACGAACTTTCCGCCCTGATTTCCGATCTTATGACCGTGGCGCTGGATCCCAACAAACCCCTTTGGGATATTCATCTTATAGAAAACTACAAAAGCGGTTGTGTACTTTTTTTCAGACTCCACCACTGCATTGCGGACGGCATTGCCTTAATGCATGTCCTGCACTCCACCGCGGATACAGAAGCGGATGCCCCCTGGCCCAAACCCTCCGATCAGCTGGAAAAACGCAGACTACGGAAATCCCCCCTCTTTTCCTTTAATGATATACTGTCCGGAGCAAAAGAGGCCGTGAAAAAAGGGCAGGACATCAGTAAAAAAATCATAGAAACGGGAAAATTTGCGGCAAACCCCGCGGGATTCAAATTTCTGATGAAGGCCGCATCGGGCCTTCCCGCGGATGTGGCGGGTGTGCTTTCAAAGCATACCATTATGAACTCGGATCCGGATACGGCATTTAAGGGCAGACTCCGGGTTGCCAAACAGGTGACATGGACAGACCCCATTGATCTGGACCGGATCAAAAAACTGGGCAAGGCCATCAGCTCCGCCACATTAAATGACATACTGATTGCAACCGTTACCGGTTCCATGCGGCGGTATCTGAAAAGCAGGAATACACCTGTCAATGAACTGGATTTGCAGGTAACGGTTCCGGTGAATATCCGCAAACCCGGCAAAGAATTTGAGCTGGGGAACAAATTTTCTCTGGTATTCCTGAAACTGCCGGTGTATCTGGAAGATCCGGTGCTGCGGCTGAAAGAAGTCAAACGCCGGATGGACAAACTGAAAGTATCCGCGGACCCCTTTGTAAATTTCGGAATGCTTTCCGCGGTCGGATACCTGCCCGAATCTTTGGCCAAAAAAGCAGCACATTTTTTCGGAAACAAGGCCTCCGGGGTCATGACCAATGTGCCGGGACCGAAAAAACCCCTGTATTTTGCCGGGAAAGAAATCAGAAATATTATGTTCTGGGTCCCCCGATCCGGCAAAATCGGATTGGGAATCAGCATTTTAAGTTATAACGGCAGGGTAACTGTCGGTATTGCCTCGGACAAAGGACTGATGCCGGATCCGGAAACCCTGCTGGAAGGTTTTGAAGAGGAATTCAATTACCTGGTGGATATTGTTCAGTCCGGAAAAATCTATGAAGGGCCTTTGGTGCTGCATGACCGTTTTGCAGAAAAAGAACAGGATAAAGAAGCACCCGAAGCAGAAGAGGCCGGACAGGAAATATCTGAAAAGGAAAATGCATCTGAAAAAGACAGTTCGGGCCGCTGTCAGGCATTTACAAAAGAAGGGAAAAGATGCCGCAACAAAGCAATGGGCGGAGAATCCTTCTGTCATGCACACAGGGAGTCCCGGCAGGAAGAACGTCTTTTGCATGATGTGAAAGAGATTATGCGGAATCTGTCTGATTAGTCTGAA
This sequence comes from Desulfobacteraceae bacterium, assembly GCA_011390755.1. GTDB lineage: Bacteria > Desulfobacterota > Desulfobacteria > Desulfobacterales > Desulfococcaceae > JAABRU01. The sequence goes on from JAABRU010000015.1 coordinate 50,122, forward strand.
AAGGACGGATTTTTTACCGATTCATCAGTTTTCGGAGAATTGTATGCTCCAAAAAACACCGCAGAATGTTCCCGGCAGATTTTACGTTCATATCAACTGCATCAACTGCTCTTTGTGCTCCGAAGCTGCCGGAAATATATTCGGATGCAACCATGAGGAAGGTTATGAATATGTCCGGAAACAGCCGCAGAATGCAGAAGAACTGGAGTTGGCAGAAGAAATGCGCCGGCTCTGCCCGGCGAATGCGATTCGGGACGGGGGATAGAAATCCCACTGCAAAAATATTGACGGGGTACCTGTTTTTTAAAAAAATCCCCTAAGCGTTTATCCTGAATTGTTCATAAACACAGTTTTTGCTGTAAATTCAGGAAGCGTCAAAAAAACAGAGTTTTTTTGCCATTTTTATGAATCCATTTATTTATCAGTGAAATACCGTGTTATTGATACAATTTGTGAATAATGCAGATTATATTATCGGAGGAATATGTGAAAAAAATTATCAGTGTCAGCCTGGGGCCCGCCAAGTATGATTATACATTTGAAAGCGAGTTTTTGGGGCAGCAGTTTATAATCCGCCGGACAGGAACGGACGGCAGTCGGGAAAAAGCTGCGGAAAAACTCCTGGAATATGATAAAGAGGCGGATGCCATCGGCATTGGCAATGTTAAATTTCCCTATGCCTTTACAAAAGGTTTTCTGGCAAAAAAACATGATGATCAAATCAGAAATCTTGGGAAAAAAATACAGACACCGGTGACCATTGGCAATGCCCTGCGCAATGTTTCTTTTGAGTGGGCTTTGCGCTTTATCAATCATAAACATCCGGATTATTTTAAAAATGCCAAAGTACTGTTTCTGTCCGGCATGAGCAGTTATCCCATTGCCAAAGTCATGTCCGAATATACGGATAACCTGACTTTTGCGGATGCACTGATTGAAAACAATATTTCAAAACTCATCCATTCCCTGAAAGGACTGGAAAAATATGCCCGGGGAACCCATGAGATACTGGAATGGATACCGGGGAAACGTCTTCGTTCCTCTGTTGTGCCTTTGCAGAAATGGAACAGATATGTTCTCAGCAAGGCCATGCAGAAAGCCACTGTCATTGTGGTGCCGGCCTATCAGTTTTATGAATATCTGAAAGACACCTCCATCGAGGAGCTGGGGGGAAAAACCATTATCACTTCCACGGTGTATGATGATCGCATTGATTTCCTGAAATCCAGGGGGGTGGATGTGATTATTGATACAACCCCCAAAATTCTGGAACGCGTGGTGGCCCCCAATGTGATTGAAGCACTGATACTGGCGGCCCTGGATAAAAAATCAGACACAGTCCATCCGGACGATCTGCTGGAAATCATCAGTATGCAGAAAATGGATCCCCGGATCATTTATCCTTCGGGGCAGGAAAAAAGAATCAACCGCTTTGCCTTTGTCATTCACCCTTTGTCCAAAGAATTTCTGAAAAAAGACAAAGCCGTTGATTTTATCAGCGGATTTACCCCGCCTGCCTTTCTGGATGCAGTGGAAAAAGTGGTGGCCTATGCCCCGCCCTGGGTCTATTCCAAAGTAACCGGAATCAAATCACCGACCGGTGCGGAAGCCGAAGGATGGCTGATTACGGTGGGGGGCACACCCAGGCAGATGCTGGCCCATGATCCGGAATTTACCTATAAACGTCTGCTGCAGGCAGCCCGGATGGCCAGGAGAATGGGCGCGCAGATTATGGGACTGGGGGCATTTACCAAAGTTGTGGGGGATGCCGGGGTTACAGTGGCCAAAAAAGCGGACATACCCATTACAACCGGGAACAGTTACAGTGCCTCCGGGGCTTTGTGGGCCGCGGCCGATGCCGTGCGCCGCATGGGACTTATCAGCATCGAGCCGGGCAGAAAGATTGCGGCAAAAACAATGGTCATGGGGGCCTCCGGTGCCATCGGTTCGGTCTGCTGCCGTCTTTTGGCCAAGGCATTCAATGAGGTGATTCTGGCGGGGCGGAATACGGCCAAGCTGCTGGCTTTGCAGCAGTCCATTCTGGAAGAGACCCCCGACGTGAAAATCAGAATCACCACCAATGCGGACCGCTACCTTCCGGAAATGGATGTTATTGTTACGGCCACATCCGGGGCGGGCAAAAAAATTCTGGATATCACCCGGGTAAAACCCGGATGTGTGATCACCGATGTGGCCCGCCCCCTGGATCTTTCCCCGGAGGATGTGGCAAAACGCCCGGATGTGCTGGTCATCGAATCGGGTGAAATCGAACTGCCGGGAAACCCGGAAATGAAAAATATCGGTCTGCCGCCCAAAGTGGTATATGCCTGCCTTGCCGAAACCATTGTACTGGCCCTGGAAGGGCGGTATGAGATATTTACAGTCGGCCGGGGTATTGAATGGGAAAAAGTAAGGGAAATCTATAAAATGGGACTGAAACACGGTATGAAACTGGCTGCCATATCAGGGGTAAACGGCGTGTTCAGTGATGAGGATATATTCAAAGTCAGGGAACTGGCCCTTGCAGCCCGGAAAAACACCTGGCAGAACGGAAAAAAGGACAGCGGACCGGAAAATCATCCGGAAAAGCATCCGGGAGGCAGCGCGTGAAAAAGATTATCAATATCAGTCTGGGGCCGGAAAGCGAAAACTATCAGACAGAAACAGAGTTCATGGGGAAAAAGTTTTTTATTCAGCGTTTCGGAACCGACGGGGATCTGAACAAAGCCGAAGATTTTCTCCTGCAGTGGAACAAGGAGGCGGATGTACTCTGCATCAGCGGTATCGAATATCCCGCAGGCCCGGGGAGAAGAAAAGGAATAAAGCATAAAAAAACAAAAGAACTGCTGGAACTCTGTGATCGCCTGCGTATGCCCGTTGCCACCGGTGAAACCCTGAACCGGGTCAGCCAGGAATGGAGTATCCGGAATATTCAGTTTCAGCAGGGCAATAATTTTTTTAACAATGCCAATGTGCTCTTTTTTTCCGGCACGGAAAATCAAACCCTGGCCCGGGTCATGTCGGAATATACAGACAACCTGATGTTTGCCGATCCCCTTATAAAAGACAATATTCCCAAAATTCTGCATTCCCTGAAAGAACTGGAAGCATATGCCGGAAAAACCCGGGGAATGTTAAGCATTATCCCCATAAAAAAACTGGCATCCTCCGCAAAGCGGATCCGGGCATTATACAGTTATCAGATGGAAAAAGCCCTGGAAAAGGCCAATATTCTGGTCATTCCCCACAAAGGCTTTTACGATTATCTGGATATGTGCATGGGGCAGCAGCTGGAAGGCAAAATCATTATCACAGACACAGCATATCCCGAACGCGTTGATCTGCTGAGCCGGCTGGGTGCGGATATGATCATTGACACCACGCCCCGACTCATTGGGCCGGTGGTGGAAGACGTGGTCATAGAGGCATTGATGATAGCGGTTTTTGATGTTTCCAAAGGCAGAAAAATGAAATCGGATTTGCTGGAAATCATCAGCGAACAGCGACTGGAACCCAGAATCATTTATCCTTTTGAAAAAAACAAACGGATCAACCGTTTTGCCTATCTGCTGCTTCCCCTTTCCCAGGATCATCTGAAAAAAGTCAAAGCAGTGGAGATGATTTCCTCATTTCTTCCCAAAAGCATGAATACGGTGGAAAAACTCATGGCCTATTCTCCGCCCTTTGTGTATTCCAGGGTAAGGGGAATAAAGTCTCGGACCGGTGTTGAGGCAGAGGGTTGGCTGCTTTCCATTGGAGAAACCCTGGATGAAATGCAGAAGCATTCACCGGAATTTACGGGCCGGAAAATCTTAAAAGCTGCTGAAAAGGCAAAACAGCTGGGCGCGCAGATCATGGGCATTGCAATGCTGCCCAGGAATATGAACGGTACTTCCCTGGAAGTCGGCAAATATGCAGCGCTGCCCATAACCACCGGCAATTCCTACACCGCGTCCACGGCATTGTGGGCTACGGCCGAAGCCGTGCGGCAGATGGGGCTGAGCAAACTGAAAGACGGTAAGATTCTCCGGGCAAAGGCAATGGTCATCGGTGCAACCGGGGCTATCGGTTCCATCTGTTCCCGGCTCCTTGCCACGGCATTTGAGGAAGTCTGCATCGTGAGCCGGAATATGGCAAAACTTTTATCCCTTCAGGAGCTCATTCAGGGACAGAAACCGGGAGTAAAACTGCAGTTATCCACCCGTGCCGAGCGTTTTCTGGATGATATGGATGTGCTTGTGATTGCCAGCTCCAAAGTCCGCGACAGCATTGATATTATGCGCGTGAAACCCGGATGCGTAATCACGGACATTACCCGGCCCATGATATTTTCCAGAAAAGATATTGAAAAACGCCCGGATGTGCTGGTCATTACCGGCGGTGAAATCGAACTGCCCGGAGAAGATCTGGAAATGAAAGATATTGCCCTTCCCCACGGACTTGTCTATGCAGGTCTGGCGGAAACTGTTATCCTGGCACTGGAAGGACGTTTTGAGGAATTCAGCAGGGGAACCGATACCGAATGGGAAAAAGTAAAAGAGATATATAAACTGGGAATAAAACACGGCATGAAACTTTCTTCCATCTCCGGCATTGACGGCCCCCTGAGTGAAGATGACATAGCCAGAGTCAAAAACCGGGCACTGAAGCAGAGGAGACGCTGAAACAGCAGATGGAACTATTTACAAAAGCCAGACGGCTCAGGGAATCGGCTGTCCGCTTTGTGCTCAACGAGATTCCCACCCGCTGCATAAACATCAGTTATGATGCATACAGCAGAATCTATAAAGGACAGATCAATCTGGGGCTTCCGGTGGCACCGGAACTGATAGTCAGTCAGGAAGAAATCACAAAAAATGCCGTGGGAAAACTGGCACTGAGCCTGTACCATATTTTTTACAGAATCGCAGGGACGATTATCCCGCGGGAGGAGATCAAGTCCGTTCTCTGTGACGCACTGGAAAAAGAACGTATCCGCCTGACGGAAAAAGTCATTCTTTTGTCCAGGGATGAACTTGCATATATTGCAGGCAGATGCCTGGAAAGCGATCCGGATATATGTGAAAACATATACAATGAGGCCTACCGCCGGAACATTGTGAAAGAATCCCTGCATACAGACTGCCAGCCCGCGTACTTTGAAAGTGAAGTGGATGAAAAGGACAGCAACGGCAGAGGGGATTATGAAATTGTATATTACCGGGATTTTACAGAAGAAGGGAAAGAAATCAGGTTCCGCCGCCTGCTGAGTATGGAAGATGTCACCGCGGGCGATAACCGCCCCTCCCTCATACTGGTTCCGGGTTTTGCCAACAATTCCAATTGTTTTGATATAGACAACCGCTATTCCCTCGCCAGGGACCTTGCAGACAGGGGCAACTGGATTTACCTTTTTGACCCGCGGGGAGTAGGGGTCAATGCGGGGCGTTTTGATCCCAATTACACCATAGACACCCTCATTGACTATGATCTGCCCGCAGTACTGCATTTTATCAGCAAACGCAGCTGCGGCAAACCCTCCGTCCTCTTAGGACACAGCATGGGCGGACTTGTCTCGGAAAACATGGTCTTAAACTGGTCCCTGCGTCTTGATTTTGACAAAATCAAAATGCCGGGACGCTATAAAAAAGAACTGGATAAAATCCTTGTTTCTGAGCGGATTGCCGAAGCCGGTCTGAAAACGGTGAAAGGGGTTGTAACTCTGGGTTCTCCGAGATGCTTTGACAGAAGATCCCATATTTTTTTCCCCGCGGCTCTCTGGCTCAACCATTTGTCCCGGATTTTCCGGCTGAAACATATACCCATTCAGGAATTATCAAAAATTTTTACCCAGCTGCCGGTTTTTAAAACACTGACCCGCACGGTTTACAATAAAGATGTCGGGGGCCTGAATTTTTTGATCTGCCCTGAAAACCATGATAATGACAGGCATTTTATTGAGAGGTACCTGGAATGCGCGATGGAATCCATCCCTTTGGGCCTGGGTTTTCAGTTTCTGCGGGCCATATATGACGGCAACGGTTTTAAACGGATGGACCCTTCTTCCCTGAATTATACCCACCATTTTTCTTTTTTCCCGGAAAACATCCCCCTTTTCCATTTCTGGGGAAGCCGGGACTGCCTGGCACCGCTGGAAAACATACGCTACAGCCGCTTCTATCCGCACCGCTTTAAAAAGGTGTACCGTCTGGAAAAAGCGGCCGATGTCAAAAAAGTGGAAATTCTGCCGGAACAGAGTCAGCTCATTGATTTTGTCATTGAGGGAGCCAATCATCTGGATCTCCTGTATGGAAAAAAGGCCGAGGAATTTGTATATCCCCTGCTTGAACAGATTATTAAAAAAATATGGGGAAACTGGTCCTATGAAGAGCATCTGATCCGCAATCCGGACGCGGCCAGGTGTCTTGCCGATTTTACAGGGAAACAGGAATAATCAGGATTTTTTTCTGATGGGAAACCGGATGCAATATGCTTAATTTACGCGATCTGGATATTGTCGGCCGTACCTACCGGAATATCAACCGTTACCGGCAGATATTAACGATTCTGTTTAAATACGGATTCGGCAATGTGGTTGAATCTCTGAATATTGACCGTTATCTGGAAATCGGTCAGCAGATATTCTCCGGAACCCGGCCCGGACAGGTTGAGAAACTGAGTCAGCCCCAGAGGGTCCGGCTTATTTTTGAGGAACTCGGCCCCACATTTATCAAATTCGGTCAGATACTTTCCACCCGGCCGGACCTGATCCCCGTGCAGTATATTTTTGAACTGGAAAAACTTCAGGACAATGTGCCGCAGTTTTCCTTTGCCGATGTGCAAAGAATCCTGGCCGGGGAATTTGAAGAAAATCCCTTTGCCTCTATAGAAGAAAACCCCTTTGCCTCCGCATCCCTGGGGCAGGTTCATCTGGCATCACTGAAAAGCGGTGACAGGGTGGCGGTCAAAATTCAGCGCCCGGGTATCCGAAAGCAGATACGGGTGGATATTGAAATCATGCATCATCTGGCAGGTCTGATGGAACGCCATATTCAGGATCTTTCCTTTTTCCGCCCTGTAAAAATTGTGGAAGAATTTGCAGATACCATTGCAAAGGAAATAGATTATACTCTGGAAGCCTATAATATGCAGCGGGTGGCCCGGCAGTTTTTTTTTGATTCTTCCATCTGCATCCCCAAAGTTTATATGGACAAAAGCACCCGCAGAGTGCTGACCATGGAGTATATCCGGGGCATTAAGATTTCGGAACTGGAGGCACTGGACAAAGCCGGGATGAACCGGAAATTATTAACGGAGAAAGGGGCGGACCTGCTGTTAAAACAGGTTTTTGAATACGGTTTTTTTCATGCGGATCTGCATCCGGGCAATCTTTTTGTTCTGCCGGGAAATGTGCTGGGGCTTGTGGATTTCGGCATGATGGGATATATGGACCGCCGTGCAAGGGAAGCCTTTATTGATCTCATTGCCGGTATTGTCAGCGAAAATCCTTCGGCCACCTGCCATTATCTGCTGGAACTTACGGAATATGATGAAGAACCGGATATGAAGTTTTTGGAAAAAGATATATCCGGATTTATCCGTCAGTATCTGACCCGCTCCCTGAAATACATCAATATGGGGAATTTTTTACAGGATCTTCTCAAAATAATGGCAAAGCATAAACTCCGCCTGTACCCGGATACCTTTTTAATGATGAAATCCTTTGCGGCCGTTGAAGGTGTTGCCCACAGACTGGATCCGGACTTTGACATGGTGGCTTATGCGGCCCCTTTTATCAAAAAGAAAAAAATGGAACGCCTGTCTGTTTCCCGTCTTTCAGAAGATTTTTCAAGACTGTCTGTAGAAAGCCTGCAATTGCTGCAGGAAGTCCCGCGGGATTCCGTTGCCATTATCCGCCAGGCCAGAAAAGGGAAATTTGTGCTGGGATTCGATGTGCAGAAACTGGAAAAAATTCTGTGCAGTTACCGTCGGGAAAGCCATAAACGATCTGTATCCGCCATTATTTCTTCCCTGCTGATCTCTTCTTCCCTTCTTTTAAGTTTCAAAGTGCCTCCCGCTGTTTTCGGCATATCCCTGCTTGGCATCGGCGGTGTGATCGCTGCCGGTTTTCTGGGATTCTGGCTGCTGATCCGCCCCGGAAAATAAAACAGCACGGCCTGACTTATATGCGGATTCGGATTATTATCCCAATCGGGGTCAGGGGTTCGGGGTTCGGTGTCAGGGGGTCGGTGTCAGGGGGTCGGTGTCAGGGGTTCGGTGTCAGGGGGTCGGTGTCAGGTGTCAGGGGGTCGGTGTCAGGGGGTCGGTGTCAGGTGTCAGGGGGTCGGTGTTCGGGTTGGGGTCGGGCTTCGGGGTCAGGGGGCGCGGGGGTAATGCTGTTAAGACTCCCTGAGGGACAATACTGTTGCCTTAAGAAAAATATGGAGTGCTGAACTTACAGTTTAGCACGTTTTTTTCTAAATAATTTCAGCATGCCAAACTGTAAGTCCGACACTCCTCCGATCTTACGTCAGCAGGATTGCCCATCCCCCCAATGCCGTTACCCCGCAACGGCACTTATAGATTATTCGCAATAAATTCAATTATTTGTCATCTTAGGCGATTTTGTTGAAATAGAATAATTTCAAAAGATTAATTCCTGAGCGGAATGTCAAATAAATTTTTTACCCTTTTAAAAAATCCGGACCGGGGAGTGCCAAACTTTCAGTTTGGAAGTCTGCCAAACTGAAAGTTTGGCACTCCTCCGCAGCTTTTCTGAGTGTGCAGAAATATATTTGACAGTCCACGTAATGCCATTGACGCTCTATGCGGGAACGCCTCCCGGACGCTCTGCGTCCTGTAAAAACCAAAGGAAACGGTAAAATGAAAGAATGGCAGTTGTAAGTACCTCGGCAAAAGTTCTGTAACATAATTCTGACTTATGACACTTCAGTTTCAAAGACTTTCAACGCAAAAAATGTTACAGAATTATTGAGGTGCTACTTATATTGATGATGGAAACAGGTACCTGAAAACCGCGGTGAACGGCGCAAAAAAACAGAAAAGAGGTGTTCACACCGGAAATCCTTTGCAATATTATTTCCATGTCCATTCTGAACTTGCGCAGCTATTTTGCGGTTTAATCATTTTAACTACCTGAAACAATAATATATTATGTCTATATTTATCCAAATGATTATTTTTGGATATGTTGTAATTTCAATATGTTAAAGATTTGTA